>PXBU01000054.1 GCA_003566795.1 Puniceicoccaceae bacterium
CGAGCTTGAGGTGATCACGGTGACTTCGCCCTGCTCCGTTGGCACTACATGCCCCCCAGCCACCCCGGCCAGGAAATACCACTCCGGCCCATCGCCGAAATCGCCGCTGAACAAGGCACCGAGACAAATCGAGACTCTCGGCTGGAGCAGCTCCTCGCGCTCCGACTGCAACTCTTGCACGCTCTCCGCCCACTGGCGGGCCTGACTGGCCTGTCCCGCCGCCAGGTAGGAGGCCTCCAGACCCTGGGTATCCCACTGCGAATCGGCCCGGGATTCCTCATTCGTGGCGTAGTCCGCCGCGTCTTTTGAGGCCTGAACTGCGTGCAGGCACTCCTCGCGCAAAGTAAGAATCAGTCGATTAAAGAATTGAGACTTGTCCATGTGTCCGCCAAGAAAAACGTATTAAGCACAGATTTAACAACCATGAATTCAACCTAGATCCAGAAGTCGGAGGTCAGAGAACAGAAGCCAGATGTTGCAGTTCAACGCCTTGCGGAAAACTTGTTAATCGCTGTTTTGGCGAAGCACGAAATTGCACAACCATCTGGGCATCAATCTCTGTCCTCTGTCTTCCGGCCTCTGACTACTCTTTTAAGATTCAACCCCGTTCATCGCACGATAATACACTGGCTTTGCATGCCCCACTAAAATGACCTGGGAAATAATCTTCGTCTTCGCGCTGCTGCTCTTCGCGATTGTCAGCTTCATCCTGGAAAAAATTCCAGCGGATCTCACCTCTTTGAGCGTATTCGGGGTGTTGATCTTTGTGAGTATGCTGACTCATAGCGACGCCCTGCCCAATCTGGACACCACTTTGGGTGTTTTTGCCAACTCGGCACCGATCACGATCGCCGGCATGTTCATCGTGAGCGCGGCACTCGAACGAACGGGCGCGATCGATATCATAACCGGCTACCTGCGCAAGCTGGTCAGGCTGCCCTACCGCGGCTTCATCTTTATCATGGTCATTGGCGTCGCCGGGGTATCTGCCTTCGTGAACAACACTCCGGTGGTCATCGTGCTGATGCCAGTCATGCTTTCACTCGCGCGGGAGATGGGGGTCGCGTCCTCGAAACTACTGATCCCACTTTCTTATGCATCCATATTTGGCGGCACCTGCACGCTCATCGGCACCAGCACCAATCTCCTGGCCAGCGGCATCTTGCGCGATGCCGGACATGCCCCGATCGGTATGTTTGAACTCGCGGCCGTCGGCCTACCGATTCTCGCCTGCGGCTCTATCTACCTCGTGCTTTTCGGTAACAAGCTACTGCCGCACCGCGAAACCCTCACCTCCATCCTCTCGGAAGAGGAACGAAAGGAATTTATCACCGAGGCATTCGTTGAGCCGAACTCCGAACTGCATGGGCAAGTCGCCGAAGAAACCCGGCTGCTGAAAAAAGGACGCGGCGTGCGCCTGCTGGAAATCGTTCGCCACGGGGTGGCCGTCCCCGGCAACCCAATTCAGCAAAAGCTGCAATACGGCGACCGCCTGGTGCTTTCCTGCCGTCCATCAGCGATCGCTGAGGCACATTCCAACAAAGGGATCAGCCTCCCCGGCGAGCTTTCAGAGGGCCTGCAAACCATTGCCACCGATGAAGGTGCCATCGTCGAAGGGGTGGTGGCACCCCATGCCGATATCATCGGCAAAAGCCTGGGGGAAATCAATTTCCGGCAGCGCTTCCGCATGGTCGTGGTCGCCGTCCACCGCAAAGGCACCAATCAACGGGAGCGCCTCGCCAGCCTGCAACTGCAAGCGGGTGATACGCTGCTAATGATGGGTTCCACCAGTGCGATCGACACACTCGCGAACAGCGACCAGATCATTCTGCTGGACCGCCCACGCGTCCCCGCCCGCAGCGTGCGCTCGCGCATGCCGATTGCCCTGGCCACCTCAGTGAGCATAGTAACCCTCGCGACCATGAACGTGGTGCCAATTGTGGCGGCGGTCGCCTTGGGTGTGGCGGTTCTCATGCTGACTGGCTGCATCAGGCCCAAGGAGGCCTATGAATCGGTGGAGTGGTCCATCCTGGTGATCATTTTCGGCATGCTGGCGCTGGGCCAAGCCATGGACAGCACCGGCGCAAGCCAACTGATCGCTGATAAAATGGTCGGTTTGATAACCGGCTTCGCCCCCGAACACCTGCAGGCTGTCATTATGATCGCAGTGGTCTATGTGATCACCTCATCGTTTACTGAATTCCTCTCCAACAACGCAGCAGTCGCCCTGATGGTGCCGATCACACTCGGCATTGCATCCACGCTGGGCGTGGATCCGCGCCCCTTCGTGGTCGCCTCGTGCATCGCGGCCTCCGCCAGTTTTGCCACACCGATCGGCTACCAGACCAATACTTACGTTTATGGAGTCGGCGGCTATAAATTCCTCGATTTCACCAAGGTCGGGCTGCCGCTTAACATCATTTGCTTCACCGTCACCGTCCTCGTCGTCCCCAGGGTCTGGGCTTTTTAGGGCTTATTCAGGGTGTTTCTGGACAAATAAAGAAAATGGGATAGTTTCCGCATTATGCTCAAAGATGGAGAAATAGAATCCTTTCGCTCATCGCTCGATGCCAACCATGACTGGCCCTGCCACTTTCCCTTCAAGTTCATTGTGCCGAAGGACCAATCGGATAACTTGCTGGGGCTGTTTGCGGACGATCCGGTGCGCGCCAATGAGTCGTCCAACGGTCGTTTCATCGCCTACACCATGGAAATGTATGTGCACTCCTGTGACGAGGTGATTGCCATCTACCAGCGGGTCACCCGGATTCCCGGGGTGATCTCGCTTTGAGGCAGGGAACCCTGCTGAACCGAGAAATCCCTAAATTGAAATGAAAACCAGTCCTCTGCGCTCCATCACCTTATTGGTGTCTAGCTTGCTGATGACATTTGCCTGCCAAGCGCAGGAAGAGAAAGAACTCCCAATGACACTAAGTGACGAAGAAAAAGCCTCGCTCGAAGTAGCCACCTTTGGTGCCGGATGCTTCTGGTGCGTGGAGGCCGTGTTCGAGCGTATCGACGGGGTCAAAGCGGTCGAGTCCGGCTACATGGGCGGCGAGACCGAAAACCCGACCTATCAGCAGGTCTCGACTGGCCAGACCGGACATGCGGAGGTGACGCAGATCTACTTTGATCCGGCCGAGACCAGCTACGCAACGCTACTTGACTGGCTCTGGCGCGCCCACGATCCGACGACGCTCAACCGTCAGGGTGCCGATGTCGGCACCCAATACCGCTCGGCGATCTTTTATCACTCGGAGGCCCAGCGCGAGACCGCCGATTCCTCCAAGGCCGCAGCCCAGGAAATGTTTGCGGACCCCATCGTGACGGAGATTACACCGGCCTCCACCTTCTACATCGCGGAAGATTACCATCAAAATTACTACCGCCTCAATGAGTCGGCCCCCTATTGCCAAATGGTCATTCGCCCGAAACTGAAGAGGCTGGAATTAAAATGAGCTCAAGGAGCTGAAAAAGATTCCAATGCGTGGCTTGCGCAGGATAAGGTGAACCAGAATTATTAACCTACCTAAAAAATGCCTTATCAAGTTGAGTGGAAAAATTCCGGCGTTTACTGGACTTACACCGGTGTGCTGACCGGTGAAGATATTTTAAAGTCAAACTTCGAGATCTACGGTGACCCGCGCTTTGATGGACTATCCTTTCAAATCGTGAATTTTCTCAACGTGGAAAAATTTGAGGTCGTCGAGCGAGACATACAGAAGGTTGCCTATGTCGACGCCGCAGCGGCGCGGACGAATTACCGCATTCGCGTCGCGGTCGTTGCCCGCAGCAAGGAAGCCATCAAACTTAAGGAGCTCTACGCCAAATACTCCAGAGGAGGGGGATGGCCGACGGAAGTCTTTGGCAGCGTCGAGGAAGCGGAAGCCTGGGTTCGATGAGGGCTTACTCTGCCGCCGGCAGGAGCTTGGCCAAGTCCTCCAGATCCTCGAAGTGCTCGCTCAGATCCTTGGCACTGCCCAGGTGCCCGAGGGTGTCCTCAAAAAGCGCCCGCTTCTCCTTTTTCAGCTGCTGGATACGCTGCTCAATCGTGCCTTCGGTAATCATACGATAAACAAAAACCCGTCGCTCCTGACCAATTCGATGCACGCGATCGATGGCCTGGTTTTCGACCGCCGGGTTCCACCAGGGATCGAGCAAAAACACATAATCGGCGGCATGGAGGGTAATCCCGGTGCCACCCGCGCGCAAGCTGACCATAATGACGGCGGGGCCCGGTGCCTGCTGAAATTTCTCCACCGGCTCAGATCGGTCGCGGGTCCGCCCGGTTAATTCATAAATTTTCAACTTGGGGAAGGACTGCTTAATTTCCGGTTTCAGCCGGTGCAGGAGTTGCACGAACTGGCTAAAAATCACGACCTTACGGGCTCCGTCGCCTTCCAGTGCCTCCTCCAGGCGCGTTAAGAGCATCAATATCTTGCCACTCTGACGGACGTCGACTCCCTCGTTGCCCGGTAGCAGACCCGGGTCGCAACAGACTTGGCGCAAGCGCGTCAGTAGCGAGAAGAAATGCATGGCATTAGTCTGCATCGCAGTCTGTAAATCATCGCCCATTTCCTCACGGCCATGTTCGAGCAGTCGCTGATAGTTTTGGCGCTGCACTTCAGAAATGGGGCAAATCAAGTCCATCTCCAGTTTGGGCGGTAATTCACCCACCACCTGCTCTTTTTTTCGGCGTAAAATGAACGGGGCGATTTGCTGACGCAGGCGCTTTTCAAAAGTCCTTCGCAGTTCCAGACTGGGTGCATTGACCCAATCTTCAAAGCGCCGACGATTCCCCAATAGACCGGGCATGAGAAAACGAAAGAGCGTCCACAAATCCAGCAATCGGTTCTCAATCGGCGTCCCGGTCAGCGCTAACCGGCACTCGGCGCGAATGGCACAGCATGCCTGGGTAACCTTCGCATCCGGATTCTTGATCTGCTGCGCCTCATCCAGCACCGCGTAGCCGAAAGCAGCCTCATCCAGTTGGTGCTTGTGGCGCCGCAGCTGGGTATAACTGGCGATCCAGAGTCTCGATCCAGAGCCCGTCCGCGGGGGCTGCGCAAAATCGTTGCCACTGCGCAGAATTTCCGTCTCCAATTCCGGGTACCACCGCCGCACCTCACTTTCCCAGACTGGCACCACGCTGGCCGGACAGACGATTAGGCTATTTTTATCAGCAAAGGGGTGAAACTTGAGCAAGGTCAGCACTTGCAGCGTCTTGCCCAGCCCCATCTCGTCCGCGAGTAAGCCATGGCAGCCCTGCTCCCGCAGGTTCGCCATCCATCGCACCCCCAGCGCCTGGTAATGGCGCAGGAAGCTGGGTAGTTCATCTGGGAATGTGGTCGCTTCCTGCTCACCCGGGGTCAGTGCCGTGCGCCAGGATTGCAACGCCTCTTCCAGGTCCAGCTCTGCGCCATAGTCTCCAAAAAGTGAAAAGACCATGTAACGGGGCCAGGTCTGCGCGGCGTCCGAGCCACCCGCTGCCGCCACCCGCCATTCGGACAAAGCATCGGCTTGCTGCTCATTGATACGCACCAAGCCCAGCCCACGCACCACGTGGGTGCCGCGACCAGCCCGGGCCAAGCGCTCGGCGTCCTCAACATCCAACCAGCGTTGCCCCAGCTTGAGCCGCCAATCCACTTGCATCGTATCCTGCGCCGCAGCCTTGACCTGACCCACCACTTTGACCTCGCGGGCCCCCTCTGCCATCAGCTGAGTTTCCAGATCCAGCTCCACGTAACCGAAAATCGATTCCCAGCGGGGCAAGGTGTGCTTTAAAAAAGCCGGGATCCGCTCAATATCGCTAAATATAAAATCGTGTCTTTGACCGCGATAAACCAGGCCCGCGTTTTTGGCGAGACCAGTCAAGCGTACCAGCAACTCCCGCTCCTCGCTTACCAATGGCTGCTCGCCACCGCGAAAAGCGGCCTCTTTGCTGAAATCTGGATTCGTCCAGTAAGCAGTCAGGCGCAGGCCGGACCGCAAGCCCTCAAAACATGGTGTCAACCGCCGCCCGGGCCGCTCTGCCTCGACCTCCTCCGCTGGCGATGACGCGTTTTTATCGTTATCCGTATCTGCCGCCTCATCCGGCTCTTTTGGCTTCGGTTCGTACGGCAGCGGCGCAATTTCGTCGGCAATCAACTCTTCGATTTCGTAGAGGCCTGCCACCGCCACTGCCTGCCCCAGCGCCGTATCCTGGGTGGAACTACGCACGACCGGCCCCCCGCTCCCCCACTCGATCACTGCGTAACAAGTGTCTTTGCGGGCGAAGCTGCAGTTCACAATCGCCTCCTGCTGCGACAACTCTACATCCGAAATCAGCCCTGCTCGATAAATTTCGCGCCCCCGCCGCAACGCAGCCTCGTCGAAACACGGTTCCCACTCGTAGCCGACATTCGCAAACCAGACTTCCAGCGCGGCTGGATTATAGAGACGACTGTAGGCTCGGGGGGACATAGTGATACAAAAACTTAAGCCTACCAAGGCAGCTGCCAGGTCAGCAAGGCGAAATGAAAGAGAGAATAGAATCCAGCTCGGCGAGCCCTACCGCTAGTGTCTTCCACTAAAAATCGCGAAGAACCCTCCCCTTCACCAGGGCGTCACTCGCTGCAACCACTGCGGGGTCTGCTCAAACGTGGGAGGTTCTCTGGGCAGACTCGGCCGCTCGACCTCCGGGTGTTCCAGCTCGACGGGTTCGATCCGTATGCGCGAGCGCTCATGCACACCGAGCCCAAGGCTCGCCGCGAAGGGCAACTGCTTCGGCAGAGGGTCGATCTCGGGAAAACCGTGCAGGCGCCGCATCGTGTTCATGCGGTCATACAGCAGCCGATCCAGAGCCACTGGATCACTGCTCATCCAAAGACGCGGTTCGGAACGGGTATAAATCGCGTTAAACCGGGGCCCGCCAATGAACTGGAAGGCCTCCAGTGAAACAAAGTTGAGCACCAGCCGCTCGGCCAGCTCGGGAATAGCAGCAATCTCAGCCACAGCCGCCGAGGCCGTCGCATGGTTGACCAGAAAGCGGCGGCTATTGCTGACATTCCATAAAGTCGCATTCGTCAACACGCCATCGACGCCGAGTGATGGGTCGTCCACCCCCACCGCCAGATTGATCCAGAAATCCACCTCAAACAGCAGCGGCGCAGGTAAAAAACTTTTTCGAGCGTCCGCTCCCTGCTCCAGCGAGTCCGGCATCGCAGTCTCACGCATCCACCTGGGCTCCTGTTGCAGCGAAGGGGGCAGTGGGCTGTCATAAAACCAATCGGAATCGTAATAGGCATCGGTATTTAATGCGATGACGCGGGCACCTTCGAAGCGGCTGCCAGATTTACTGGAACGGCTCAAAGACGGCATGATCCCCGCCACCCGCAAGTCATGTGCCGAATAGTCGACGATATAAATCGCATCGCGGGCAAAACCACGGCTCTCCAGCGATGTAATCAAGGCCCGCAACAACGCGGTTGGGGTGCTCAATCCGGCTCCGCTGCGGGTATTTACCTTCAGTCCAACTTTGCCCCTTGCTCCAGGAACCAGCCGCTCATCCAGGGCCGCCTCATAAGCTGCCAACAGAGCTTCCACTTCCACCAGGTAGTCTGTCTCCCCGGCAAGATTGGCTTCCCACACCAGGCCCAACGGTGCTTTCGGCTTAAATTCCGCAGTTGCCGGCAACAAAATGCCCAGCAACAGAAACGTCCCAAACAGGCAGCAGCAGAACCTATCCACTTGACAGGCAAAGCCAAGCCGCGAAACTAAAAGCCTCCCATCGCTATCTCTTTTACGGTGCACGATTTGCACGAAATTCCCAGTCATGTTTAACGCAACTCTCAAACGCTCCTTCTATATTTTCCTGACTGCGACATTGATTGGCCTGATGGGTTGCAGCAATCCGGAAGAAAAACGCGCCGAACAAATCGGGGCGGCGCTCCAATTTTCTCAGGATGGCGCTTATGAACGCGCGATTGAAATCCTGGAAGCGCTGGCGATCGACTATCCGAACGACCCGCAGATTCTCAAGCTGATAGGACGCACCTATAGCAAAGATGGTGATTTCACCATGGCGGCTTTTTACCTGGAGCAGGCACAGCTGCAACAACCAGATGATGTCGAACTGCTCTACGAGACCTATCAGGCACTGGAGGCAGCGGGCCAACCCAATGGTGCCCTGCTGGAAAAATTGTCGGAAGTTTCAGTCGAGACCATGACCAGCCAACTCTGGCTGCGACTCGGCCAATATCGCGCTGAAAATAATCGAACCGAATCGGCACTCGAAGCCTACCTCAAGGGAGTCGATCCGGATAAGGCAACTCCTGCGCCAGAAACGGCGTCGGCGATCGGCCAGCTTTTTGCCCAGCTGGATAACCGGGCTCAAGCTAGCTATTGGTTCGAGATCGCCGCAGATAGCGACGACCCATCCGCACAGACCGCTTTGTTCGGTTTACTTGAGCTCCAACTCCAGCGGGAGAACTGGGCCGCCGCCGAGACAACAATTCAGCGCTTGGACACACAATTCCCCGGCGCGGTGGAAGCCAGCCGATGGAAGCAGGCCAGCGATCAAATCCAGCAATGGCGCGAAGCTCAAAACAGAATCAAAGCCAGACTCGCCGCCCAGGAAGCAGAAGCAAGCGAGGCCGCCGCAGCTGAAATTGCTGCGGCCGAAGCGGACGAAGCCCAAGCAGCCGAAGCAGCCGAAGGGACTGTTGCCGGGGTAACAGATGACGCGAGCGGTAAAGCACTCGACATCGCTGATCTGGAAGCAGCCGAAGCACTGGCAGAACGCCCCGCCCAGGCGACTGACGAGGAGGAAAGAACAATTACCTTCGACCCCGATATCTCCATCACCGCTGCTGACCCAGATCTGGGCGTCGACGTCAGTTTCGACGAGGCGGACATGGCGCCGGAGACTACCTTCAGCGTCGAAACCGAGGACGCGCCTGATACAGTGGAGAGCTTTCAGCCAGAGGAGTTATGGCCCGCGATTCGGCCGACGGAACGCACCCGAACATTGGAAGAACTACTGGATGAAGCAACCGTCGCGGAGAGGAACCGTGACTTCAAGACTGCCATCCGCAAATATTGGGCCGCCATCAGTGTCGTCAACAACCGGGCTGATGTGTGGAACCTGCTGTCCCGCGCCTATCTCGTCGATGGCCAATTGGAGAACGCCGAAATCGCCGCCCTCGAATCCGTCCGGCTCGATCCCCGGGAGGTGGCCTACACGCTCGACTTCCTCCGGGTGGCCCAGCGCTCCCGACCGCCAGAGGACTTCCTGGCCCAACTGGAAACGGCCTATGACCGCTTCCCCGCCAGCCCGGAAATCACGCTCTCGCTGGCGCGGGCGCACGAGCGCATCAGCCAAAACAACCGGGTCGCACGCAACCTCTACCTGCGCTTTATCGATATCGCACCGAATCATCCGCTGAGAACTGAGGCCGAAGCTGCTGCGGCACGGCTACGCTAGGCTCACTGCTACTTCCCACACTTCCGTGCCAAGAGTCGCGCAAAAGTCGATCGAAGCGATCAAGCACCAAGTCAACTTGGTCGATATCGTCTCGCCCTACGTCCAGCTAAAACGCGCGGGGCGCTCGTGGAAAGGACTGAGCCCCTTTACCACCGAAAAGACGCCCTCCTTCTACGTGCATCCGGACCGCGGTTTCTTCAAATGCTTCAGCACCGGTGAAGGCGGCGACTGTTTCAGCTTCGTGATGAAAATGGAGAACCTCGAATTCTCCGAGGCGATCGAATTCATCGCCAAAAAGTTCAACATCACGCTCGAATACGAGGCAGGTGGCCCCTCACGGGAGGAAATGTCCCTGCGTAAACAAATCTTTGAGCTGCACGAACTGGCCTGCAACTGGTTCCACCAGCAACTGCTCCAATCTGAGGAGGCCAGTCCTGTCCGAACTTATTGGAAGGAACAACGCGGCTTTACCGGTGAGACTGCCAAGGAATTCAAGATCGGCTATGCGCCGGTTGCACCGGATGCCTTGGCCATGTATTGCAAAACCAAAGGCGTCTCGACCGCTGCCATGCACCAATCGGGCCTGTTTTTTGCACGTGACCGGGAAGAAGTGCATGCCAATTTCAAATCCCGCTTTCGTGGGCGACTGATGATTCCAATCCGCGATGTGCAGGGACGGGTGGTCGCTTTTACCGCGCGCCAACTCGAACAGACCCCGCCGGATGATCCTGCCCGTGAGGCCAAATACATCAACTCACCGGAGACCCCCATCTTCCACAAGGGGCGCATCCTGTTTGGCCTCGACCACGCCCGCACCCACCTAAAAGAGGGCGACAGCTTCCTGCTGGTTGAGGGCCAGCTCGATGCCATCCGCTGCTGGACGGTGGGGCTACATACCGCCGTTGCCCCCCAGGGCACAGCCATTACCGCAGAGCAGTTAGCCTTACTCAGTCGCTACGAGCCGGCTTATGTTGAATGTCTGCTGGACGGTGATTCGGCAGGCCGCAAAGCCGCGCTCAGTGCCTTACCACTCGCTTTTAAAGCTGGGCTCGAGTTCCGCTTCCTACTTTTACCCGAAAAGGAGGACCCCGATGACTTGCTCCGACAGCAAGGAGCGGCCGCCCTCGAATCTTTGCGCCAAACTGCCAAATCTGCGATCGAACTGAGTGTTGCCGAGAGCTTACCTAATGATCGTATTCCAGGCACCCACGACAAAAGTATCGCGCTGCGCAACATCTACGAGCTCCTGGTCCACGTGCCCTCAGAGGTCGCGCGGGAAGACTATCTCCAAACCGCTGCCCGCCTCCTTAAGGTGGATCCACAGGCCGCATTAAGTGACTACCATACCGCGCTGCGGCAACGACGTCACACCCATCGCCCGCACGAAGAGAGCCCGTCACCGACGACAAGTGGAGACGCGCTATTGACACAAGCGACATGGGAGCTACTTTGGCTCGTTTTAAATCATCCTGAATACGTAAAAGCAGTTTCCGAACTAATTGAATACGAGTGGATTAACAAAGATACGCCAGCAGCTCGCATGCTTTCCAGGATCATTGCCGAGCTCCGCGAAGGCATGATTCATGATGGTAGCGACATTGAACAACTTTTCGACAGTCCAGAAGACCGCCAGCTGCTAGCCGATATTCACACGCGTGACCTTGAAGTCGAAGAACCCGAAAAACAAATCGAAAAATGTCTCAATCAACTGCGTCGCAAACATCACGAATACCGCGTCACTGAACTCGAACAAAGCATACATAACGCCGCAGCCGACCAACGAATCAGACTCATGCAGGAGCGCAAGCAGCTAGTCGCCGCACTCTCCAAACCTTTGGAACTCTGAAAACCTCCCAGGTTCTCAATACCTTTCTCAACAAACACCAAACTATGCCAGCCGCAAAAAAGAAAACCGCCAAAAAGACCGCGACCAAGACCGCTGTTAAAAAGAAAGCGCCTGCTAAAAAGGTCGCTTCCAAGCAGACAGTGAAAAAAGCCGCCTCGAAAGCAGCCACTGTGGTGCCTGCCAAGAAGAAAACAGCTTCAAAAAAAATCGCCAAGAAAACTGCGGCAAAGAAAGTGGCTAAAAAGGCTACCAAAAAAGCAGTAAAACCGGTTGCCAAAAAAGCAGTGAAGAAAGCTGCGAAGCGGCCCGCGAAGAAAGCCGCTAAGACCGCCGCCCCCAAGCCTGCGGCGAAAGCAACTGCTGCGAAAAAAGCGCCCTCCAGCGAGGAGAACGACCCCAAAGTCGAAGCCGCCACCAAAAAGATTGGCCGGAAACGCAAACTGAGCACCAAGGCACAGGAAAAACTGAACGAGCGGATTCGCAACCTAATCCGCCTCTCGAAAGAACAAAGCTTCCTGACCTATAAGGACATCAACAAGGCGCTCCCCGAATCCGTCAACAATCCGGAGGAAATTGAGAATGTCATCTCCATCCTCCAAAACCTGGAGGTCGACATCCTGGATGATTCCGAGGTTGAGGCCTTCAAAGCACGCCAGGAAGAGAGCGAGGAAAAGGAAGTCCGGAGTTCACAGAATGATATTCTCGATGATCCAGTCCGCATGTATCTCAAGCAGATGGGACAAGTGCCCCTGCTTACCCGGGAAGAGGAAGTCGCTATTTCAAAACGCATCGAAAAGGCTGAACTCCGTGCCCAGGATGCCCTCTTCTCCACCGCGCTGACTCTCGAATTTCAAAACAACGTGGTGGAGAAACTTCTCAACCGCGAGGAGCGCTTTGATCGTGTCGTGCTGGATAAGAAAATCGAGAGTCGCGAAGCTTATTTCAACAGCCTGCCCAAGCTACTCGCTGAGGCCCACAAGCTGGGCGAGCGCATCTATGCCGCGTGGGACAGCTATCAGAACGCGTCCAATGAGTCGAATGCGAAACGAGCACGCACGCGGATGAAAAAATACGAGGAGGCGCTGCGCAAGGTGCTGCGCAAATACTGCATTAAACTCAAATGCTTCGAGGATTTTCTTAATAACCTCAACCCGGTTTACCGCGAGATCAGCAACCTTTTCGACGATCTGGAAGCGGCCAATCAGGTCTCGGCCCGGCGCCGTAAAAAGGTCGATGTCAAGGCGGTCAACAAGCGGCTCGATCAACTCAAAGTCGAGTTCAAGATGGAGCCTGCCGAGTTCCGCGATATCATCCGGGAGGTGCGCATCGGTTTGCGCGAAGCACACAAAGCAAAAACAGAAATGGTCGAAGCCAACCTGCGTCTGGTCATTTCCATCGCCAAGAAATACACCAACCGCGGACTCTCGTTTCTCGACCTGATCCAGGAGGGCAACATGGGCCTGATGAAAGCGGTTGAGAAATTTGAGTATCGCCGGGGCTACAAATTCTCCACCTATGCGACCTGGTGGATCCGGCAGGCCATTACCCGTTCGATCGCCGACCAGGCCCGCACGATCCGCATCCCGGTCCACATGATCGAGACCCTCAATAAAGTCATGCAGGTCCAAAAACAACTCCTGCAAGAGCTGGGCCACGAACCTACCGCGGAAGAGGTTGCGGATGAGATGCGCCTCCCACTGGAGCGCGTCCAGGCCATCATGAAGATGGCGCAGCAACCGATCTCCCTGCAGAGTCCAGTCGGTGATTCCGACGACACCAACTTTGGTGACTTCATCGAAGACAAGGGTGCCGAAAATCCCTATGACATGACAGCCTACAGCCTGCTGCGGGAGAAAATCACCGACGTGCTCGATTCCTTGACCGAGCGCGAGCGCCGGGTGCTGTCCCTGCGCTTTGGTCTGATCGACGGCTACTCCCGCACGCTGGAGGAGGTGGGTCGCCAGTTTAAGGTCACGCGCGAACGTATTCGCCAAATCGAAGCCAAGGCGCTACGAAAAATGCGCCACCCCACTCGTATCCGTCAGCTGCATGGATTCTTTGAGGGTGATCTTAACCTTGAAAAACCAGGAATGGACAGTATCAAACGCGAACACGAACAATCCAAAAAATAATCCCTTGAAAACAACAATCCAACTACTTCTTGCGCTTCCTGCCATTTTGATGATCGCTGCTTGCGGTGATCTCACCGAACCGCGCGTCACCGAAGGCACTCAAACCGAGGGATCTACGCCGATGGGCGAGACGAGCCCGGTCGAAAGCAGGGCCACGATTGTTCATGTCAATCATCGCGATCGGGTTGCAACTTTGCGCAATGGCCACACATTCGAAGAAAATGAATTTCTTATTGCCACAGATCGTGAGGGCGAGCAGACTGGGATACTCAAAGCTCTGCCCCACCGCCCCGTTGGGCTTCGCATCGTTGAAATCCTGGAAGGTTCGCCCAACATCAACGATGCCATCAGTTCAGCCAGCACATCAGAAGCAAATCGACTAGCGGAGATCTATCCTGACGCGGAAGAATGACGAAATAAAAAAATCCATTAAACCAACAAAAGATTAACGCCATGAATTCTATCGCATTTATTCAAAATGTCTCTCCGTCGCAACTGATCACCATTCTGTTGATCGTGCTGCTGCTTTTCGGTGCCAAGCGCCTGCCGGAACTGGCCCGCTCCTTCGGCAAATCGCTGCGCGAGTTCAAAAAAGCCACCAGCGATATCGAAAGTGATCTTCGCTCCGCCATGGATGAAGAGCCCGAGCGGCCCAAGCGGAAAAAGCCCTCTGCTCCCTCCGAGTCCCCCGCCACCACCGCTCCCAAGGAAGTTAGCTCCG
>PXBU01000107.1 GCA_003566795.1 Puniceicoccaceae bacterium
ATGGTGAACTCGGCGTTCACCCGCTCCCCGATGCCCTCTTCAAGAATCGTCTGTTGCGCTTCGTAATCGTGCGCCCCGCCTCCCGTGATCATGAGAACCTTGAGCGGTTCCGGCTCCTCGGCCGAAGCACCTCCTGCGATCATGACGTTACCGGCCAGGAGCGCCGAGATCAACAAGGGAACTGCTATCCCTGTTCCCGGAACAGATCCGATTCGGGTTTTGGAACGCTTCGCCGGTTCCTGAGAAGATTCGTGTCGGTGTGTTGAATTCATGGACTCCCTCTCCTTCGATGCTAATTTAACCGTGATTGTCTGAATTGTAGTTAGAATTGGAAACGCGAATCAATCGTAATCGAACGCGGGAGCAATCCCGGTCAGTAATTCGATTAAGGTGAACCACACCTCATCATGCCGCCGGCTGACTCCGCTGGCCCAAAGGGACATCCAAAGATCGCCGTTATCGGCCATCGCAAGCTGGTTGATCCACATGCCTTGCGCGTAATTGGGCAGGTCCACCGCTACCGGTCCCTGCGGAGTATGAGCATAGAGCCGGAATTTGTAAAAATCGGCGTGGACCCAGAACCGATGCTTTTGCCGATGCACGAGAAGCTTTTTTGCTCCGCCTGCCGCGCCCATACGAGACCCTTATTCAAAAACTCAAAGCGGCCGGACTCGATAAGGAGAATATCAATCAACTCTTGATTCACAACCCCAGACGGGCGTTTGCGATTCGCGCCAGGAGGTGACTCGATGCGAGCGAACGATAAGACGCCTAATCATAGCTGCCCATGAACCAAATCAATCTATTTTCGACAACAGTGGGTGTCGTGTTACGTCGGGGATTAATCAGTCCTTTTCCATGCGCATTACAAGGAAGTTCACGCCGTTGCCAGCAAGCTCAACCGTCAAGTCCTTAACGCCTCCCTCTGACAGCTCATGACGGGACGATTTTGTTATTTCCAGGGCCGCGTATTCGGCAATTCTCTGGAATTCCTCTTCGCTGAATACCAGCCCACTGGAATCACCACCACCCCCTGAAAGCTCCTTTGCAATTTCGTAATAACTATTGTGACTTCGGTCAATTCGGTACTGGTCTATATCCACCGACTCACCATCAATTCCAGCGATATTTAAGACGATTTCAAAATCGATCTCAGATCGTGATTGCTTGTCCCCGGTATTATGTGAATAAAGCAAAACTCTCAAATCTTCGTCGGTCGTACTTGCGAATCCGCCGATAGCATACCCACCGAAACGCTTCGGCGGAAAGACATAGAAGTCATCGCGCATGGTTGATATAAGGTTTGCGAAGTGAAACATGGGTCCCGGAATAATCTCCTCACGATCTTCAACTTGTATAATGCGCACTAAGTCGTTAAGCGTGCTGAAATTTCTCCGTATTCTTGTCCAGGCCATCAATGGAGCCTCTCCTCCGTATGAGTAACGCGAGTCTTCAGCCGCCCGCTGTAATTGTCTTC
This sequence comes from Puniceicoccaceae bacterium, assembly GCA_003566795.1. Classification (GTDB taxonomy): domain Bacteria; phylum Verrucomicrobiota; class Verrucomicrobiia; order Opitutales; family Coraliomargaritaceae; genus Coraliomargarita_B. The sequence continues at coordinate 1,478 of PXBU01000107.1, forward strand.
CTGCGAAATTCGCACCCCATGTCGTAAAATATCCATTGCCGAGATATATCTCCGCCGCACCGGGATCTGATATCCTTGTCCATCGTGGAACAGTTTCGTGGCTTACAACGGGAAGGGTTTCGAAATAATCCGGATCAATGTCCAGCGCGATTTCCTTGGCCCGTATAAGTTTGGCGGCTGCGGTTTCCGAGTCGTTGTAGGTGTGTATTGAGAGGAAGTCCAGCGGCGATCCCCTCCCCTCATGGGCACTGCACAGTTCTTCCACACGCCGCGACCTTTTGCCGTCAAGTCGCGGGTCGGCATAGGCAGCATTCAGCTTCAGCGCGCCATTCCCTGCTGCATTGGGAGAAACATGGATTAAAAAATCCTCCAATCGTAAGTTCAGGCCGGCGATTGCCCCGAGTTCCAAGCCGCCGACCTGCACTTTATTGGAGTTATAGCCGTGGTCCTCAAAGGCACGCAGTATTGCATCGGCAGAGTAGTCGTAGAAACGCTGCAGTTCTTTCCAGTCCTCTATACGCCAGTAGAGCCCCGTTAGATCGGGCTCGTTGAGTATGACCCATGGCCAGTCAAGCGTGGCATCGCCGTACCGCTCTATGAGGTGGCTGGTCATGTGACGTGTTACCTCGTGAAGTTGAACCAGGGATTTCGCCGTGGTTCCGCCTCGACCGTCAATCGACAAGTCACCGGGAGCATAGGCAAATCGAGGGATAACGCGGAATCCAAACTGCTTAACAAGCAGGTCCCACTCATGGTGTACCCTCCCCCAGTAATAGTGAGCGGTGCCTGCCGGATCAAATTTACGGAGATAGGTTCCACCCGGCGGGAAAAGTCCCGGGCTGGATGGATCCTCCTCAACCGGCAAAGCTCTCGGGTAATCAAGTTGCCAATGTTCCAGCGGACCCTCGTCACTCTTATCGTCACTCTCAAAATGGGTCACAAGCACAGTTCCGGCGGAGTCATCCGTAGCGATAACATGAGCTCTTGCGCTTTGAATACCGTCAGCGATTAAAATCTCGTCTCCTTTGTGGTAATCACCGCTAAGCGGCCTTCCGGATTCTATGCCGTATTGTTCATGCCCAAAAAAGTCTTCGACTTTCAAGATCACTCCTTTTTTGGACTCTTTGATAGAAACGATTCTTCGCGTTTCACGTTCCCGCACTATGTTGGGATACGCCTTGAAAGGATTATGCTGAAATTCGAATCCAGACAGGAGGGCATCTCTCATCAGGTTCCATGCATGTGGATATTCTTCGCGCGCCTCAGCCATCATTTCGTAATGCCTAAGGCGACCTCCCTCCCGGGTGCTTGTGGCAAAACTGGGCTTTGCCATGCCGTTAAAAAATTCGCCTTTCCAGACAACATCGGGAGCTTTACTGAGATCAGTCTCGTATTCAATGAGGTGTGTGCCAGGAGTCGACTCGGTCGTGAAGGACCAGACACTCTCATCCTCATCCAGTCTGGCTCCGCTCATTGAGCGAGCCTCCACACGTACAGTGTAGGTTGTCTCGGGTTTAAGTTTCTTGGTAGAGTCCACGTACACCGCTAGAGATCTATCATGCCGGCGGTCGCTGTGGCGTGACAACTTACCGTGATATCCGGCTGCAAATTCCTGGCCCGGTCTCAATATGTAAAATGCATTGCGGCCTTCGGGTTCCAGAGAGATGCTCACGGAATCCGCCAGGACGAGATCATCCTTTTCCGTCGACGCTATAAGCACGTGAAAGCTTGTCAATAAGGGGACGTGGACCTCATCGACATCAGGCCTGGGGCTGTCGCCTACGGCTCTAAAAAATCTTCGATGAAGGTTAAGCAGCTTCAGCGAAATCCCTTCGGGGGGGTCGTCTGGAATAGCCGTCTCGGCATCTGCTTCGATACCGGGTTCCCCGGGCTCGATGTGGATGTCTACAATTCTCCAGGATTCGCCTTCGTCTTTGAGTGAGACAGTCAGGATCCCGGGCGGCTGGTCCATGGCGGGTGTTTCAAGTCGGACCGGATATACAATCGCCCGGTTGCCTCTCAATGAAGTTTCAGCTTTGTCGTAGCTTAGAACCAAGCCTTCGAGATGGCCGCCTTCGATAAGACTATCAATGGATTCCCGCATTCCTTCTTTGCCAGGCTCAACTCGATAGTTCTCGGAAAAGTAAGACATGATTGATTCCAGATCGTTGTCGACAAGTGCGCTGGACCAACCGGCAATAGTGTCACGGACCTGCTCCACCCGGTCGTGATCAGCAGCACTTGTGATAGGAGGGGCTGCCAGCATAATCAGCGGAATAAGGCGATAGAAAAGGTGAAACATCGTGGCGTGGTGGAATCCAAGGTTGAGCTGCCTGATTTCCCGGTCGAAAGGATTATTTCCGGAATATTATCAGAACTGGCAAAGCGGTCAGGGGCAGGTGACAAACCCATGTGCAGGCCAACGGTCAGGGTAATGGAGAACGTCGTGATCGAATATGATGATATTCGGAGGACGCTCCTCGAGGCGGCACCAATAAGATTAATTGCTGCCAAACAGGGCAACATGGTTTTTCACTAGTGTCCAGCTAAACCTTCCTCGAAAAGGTAGCGGCGGTGGCGATCTTTTAAAATCCAAACAACCCGGACAATCCGCCAGACGACGAAAATCGTAAAGCGCTAAATAGCTTTCGTAAAGATACTTCCCAATACTGCCAATTTGGGTTCGACTCCTGCCACCTCCACCTTCTAATAAGTTCAAAAACCACCCCTTATAGAATACTCGAATATTAGGTATTGAAAAGAATTAAATCTCCGCCACTGTTTGCTTTTAACAGGCAGTAAACGCATCACTCAAAGTGCATCCGTCAGATTTCGAATTTTGGTTGACGCTTTTCGGAGTGGAATAAACCTTAACTCGAATGGCACTCGGTTAAGCGCAAAGCAGAACACGCTTCGACTCGTCTGAGCTCGTCGCAGGCCAGCGTGTTTTCTCAGGCTGGAAGCCTAAGCTACTCTCGATTCAGCGCCTTAACCGACCAGCGTTCACCTTAACTCGAAGACGTAGACCTATCGAAAAGATCCCAGATACTATGAGACCGTTTAAACATTTTCTGACTGCCTCCTGCCTGCTTGCTTGTTTGCTTCCTGCTATTCCTGCCGCGGCTGCACCATCCACCGCCTCGAAGATAACCCCGCCCGGTGCGGATCTTCAGGCCGTATTGGATGCCGGGCAAGACCTGCTCCTGGAGCCTGGCGCACTTTATGAGATCGAAGCGGCATTGGTCTTTAAGTTTGAAGGCCAGCGGATCGCAACCCACGCCCCGAAGTCATTCGATGCGTACGCGACTCTACGCATCACCAATCGCGAGCTCGGGCAGTTGGTGAATGGTAACCATGTGAATGATGTTCGCATCGAGAACCTGCTGCTTGATGGCAATCGTTATCGCCTCTCTGAATTGCCGAAGGCGATCAGTAATGAAGAACTCGTTTTCTTTGGCGGAGACGGAGCCGAGCGGCAAGTCGTTAGTGGCTGTATATTTATTGCGCCACGCACTTGGTCGGCTTTGAAGGTGCACGAAGGCGGCTCGGGTATTATCGTTGAGAACAGTATTTTCATTGGCGCGGGGGCTGATGTTCGCGGCAACGGGCGCGAAGGCCTGGAAAATCCGCATATTAACGGTCGAAGTTGGGGGGATGGGATTAGCTGTGCGGCCAAGCGAACCATTGTCCGTAACAATCTGATTATCGACTCCACGGATGTCGGCCTCGTGTTTTTCGGTGCGCCGGGCAGTCTGGCGGAAGATAATGTGATCGCCACAGTCTCGCGTGAATGCCTGGGCGGCATCAATCTCGTCGACCCGCTGAAATATTGGGCATTCGAGGAGGACCCGAACTTGATCGACTACCGTGGCGTCATGATTAAAAACAACTGGATAGATGCCAGGGGGGGCCGCATCCACATGGGGATTCCCGTCGGTGCGACTCCCTGGGTTCCAGCCAACCAAGGCTTCACCTTTGTAGGCGGAACCGTTAAAGACAATCTTTTCACGGGAGGGGCGGCGGCCTATAGTATCATCTTAAGCGGTGTCAAAGATTTCACAGTGACGGGCAATACGACCACCGCATTGTACTCCGGCATCGCGGAAGGGCTTGGCCCGGATCTACCGCCGGATGACCCCATTGCCTTTGTTTACGATCCCGGTGCTGTTTCCGATACCGAGATGCAAGCAGACTTCGAACCTATGCAGCGACACTTGGAGCACCTTCTGCGCTGCAATCATGCGCCCCTCAATTACATGGGTTACCGCTACTACCCCTACGGCGAGCACGAAGTGGTCGCCGTGGTCACGACAGCATTTGAGGAAATGCTCGGGCGTGCTCCCGGCAGCGCGGAACTCACGCATTACACAGAATGGCTGCAAACCTCGAAAAGCAGTGCCGACCAGTTGCGGCGAGTTCTTATGGCGCAACCAGAATTCGTTAAACGTCACGGGGCCCACAATCCCGATCACTTACAACTTTTCCGAGAAGACCTCTGGTTGTCTGCCATCTCCGATAGTTTCGCCGAGTTGACCGATGATCTGGAAAACTGGCCGAGTGCCCGCGAGCTCTATCGTGGTGCCTGGTCCGTGATCAAACAATAGATTTGCCCCGCTTATGTGACGGCTCCCAATGATTGCAATCATTGGGATTTTGGCCGCTATTCTCCTTCCTTTCCCCCAGTCCATGCCGTAGTTTGTTCGTGATCCGGTGCCGCAAGCTCTTCAGTACGAACACATTCACTTTCGCCATTCAAGACAGCGGGTACAGAAAATCATTAACCTTGCGAAGTCCGGACTCCGCCGCTAATAATTCGACTATGTTAAGCATAAATCAAACATTCATTAAGCGCAGAGATTTCCTTAAAGGACTGTCTGGGCTTGGTCTGGCGACAACCGCTTCACTGATCCTGCCTTCGCATTTATTCGGTAAGCAGGCGCCCTCCAATCGGATTCACCTGCTGATGATCGGCACAGGGCGCCAAGGGATCATCAATATGAGGCAACTTTTTCAATTTCCGCAGGTGCGGGTCGTCGGGGTCTGCGACGTGGACCGTTGGCGTGCCGAGGAGGCGTTGAAAATTGTAAACGAGCGCTACGGGGATGAGGACTGCAAGCTGTTCACCGATTTTCGCGAAGCATTGGAGATGGATGATCTGGATGCCGTCATGGATTCGACAACGGATCACTGGCATGCAGGGGTTACTCTGGCAGCCATCGCGAAGGGCTTGCACTGTTGCACAGAGAAACCTCTGACGCGCTACCTGGCCGAGGGGCGGGCCATCGCCAATGCGGCGGCGGCGAAGGGCATCGTTTTCCGCACCGACACTGAATGCCGTACGCACGGTTACATGAACCGCATCGCCACCCTGGTGCGCAATGGCTACTTGGGTCAGCTCCGCCGGATAGAGGTGGGTGTTCCCGGCGACGCCCCTGGCGGTGATCCGACTCCGGCTCCGGTCCCCGATGAATTGGATTACGATATGTGGCTCGGGCCAGCGCCGCTGAAGGAGTATGTCATGGACCGAGTCCACCCAGTGAAAAGTCTTGGTCGGCCGGGATGGATGCGCTATCTCGACTATTGCGAGAGCACGATCACTAACTGGGGCACGCACCTTCTCGACGTGGCCCAACTGGCCAACGATACTGAGCGCACCGGACCCGTATCGGTCGAGGGCGAAGGCACCTACCCTGATCCTGACTCAGGCGTGTGGAATGTGCTGACGGATTTCAAGGTGCAATACCGGTATGCCGACGGTCTTACGCTGGACTACAAGGTCGATGTGCCTTACCTGCGCGTAGAGGGTGATGAGGGTTGGATCCAAGGTCACTGGCATTCGCCGGGCGGATTGACCGCCAGCGACAACAGCTTTCTTCGGTTCCGGCCGGCGGAATCCGATATCCAAATCCCGCAGCGCGGCGACAAGGAGGATTTTGTCCATTGCATCGCGAATAACGCACCGCAAGAATCCATGATCGACGCCGAGGTAGGTCATCGTACCAACTCCATGTGCCAGATCGCTCATATCGCAATCATGCGTGGCAAGCGACTCGACTGGGATCCAAATAAGGAACAGTTCACCAACGATCCGCAGGCCAACCTGCTGCTTGACTACGAGAAGCGTCGTGAGGGCTATGAACTGCCCGTGTTATAGGAGCCCATTATGTCATTCACCAATCGACCTCCGATTCATCGCAGGGATTTCCTTAAAGGGCTGTCCGGCATTGGGCTGGCGACTGCCAGTCAAATGCTATTGCGCTCGCAGCTATTCGGTTCGCAGGAGCAGGCGAACGCGGCATCGGAGTGGCCGTTTTTCGCCTTCGACAACGGCGTCGGACGCGACTCGTGGTCACCGGAAAAACAGGCCGCAACGCTGAAGGCGCTCGGCTACAACGGGATCAGCTACAACTATACGAACAATGCGGAACTCGACGCTCGGATCCGTGCGCACAGTGCTGCGGGCACAAAGATTTTTGGTCTTTACATCCAAACTTGGCCCACAAATACAGACGAACCTTGGAACCCGGCTTTGCCTGAGGCAATTGAGATGTTGAAGGGCTCGGATACGCTGCTCTGGATCACAGTGCGGGCGCCGGAAAGGGGTGACCATGATGAGTCCTCTGTCCGGTTGGTACGCAAGCTCGGCGATCTGGCGCAGGCTGCCGGGCTTCGCGTGTCGATCTACCCACATGCAGGCTTATATGTGGAGACTGCAAGGGACGCGCTGCGGATCGCGCGCAAGGCGGAGCATCCCGCCGTCAGCCCTTCCTATAACCTGTGTCATGAGTTCCTCTCTGGCCGCGGCGACGAGGCGATGGAGTCGCTTCGCGAGGTTGGGCCACACGCGACGCTCGTCTCAATCAACGGCGTCGATCCCTCCGAGCGGAGTCGCTTTATCCTGCCCCTGGGCGAGGGTCTCTTCGACATGGCCAAGTTTCTGGCCGAATTGAAGCGGACCGGCTACCGGGGTCCTGTCGGTCATCAGTTTTATAGTATTCGCGGCAGGCCTGAAGAGAACTTGGAGAAAGCGATCAACGCCTGGAGACGCTTGCAGACGAAGGGATAGTATAGAGCAAGAGCCGGCGCCGGCCTAGAGGCATGCGTCCAGGCCGGTGTCGGCGTTTATGGTCACTCGCCACGGTTGGATGAGGCATCCTCTGCCGGTTATGGCTTCAGCCGCCCCTGGGATCGGGCGTGAAACGTCGCAGGGGCCTACCGGGCTCTCCATAGCGCAAGGCCAGCCTGGAATCCCCCGTAAGATGGTAATAGGAGACTTCCACAGCGTAGACTTCACCCTTCTTCAGATCGATGGTCGCGGTGCCGGAGGCGTCCATCGAAAGTTCCTTGCCGCCGACCTTTAGGTGGTGTTCGCCATCGCCTTGAAGGCTGAACGTGTAGGTTCCATTCCTGGTCGCGGTGAAGTTGCCGGACCAGCGGATCGAGAAATCATCCTTCGGGATGCCCGCTGAGGCATCCGGAGAGCCGGTACCGGGCTCGTCACCGAGATCGAATTCGATGCACGGGGTGATGGATCGCTTCACCTCCTTGGCGAACCTGCCCGTGAAATACCGGACATCGAAAACCGGCAGCGCGGCAAATCTCTTCGGCCCCAGTATTCTCTCCACTTCGCTGACTTTCCACGGGTGGCCGTCCGGATAGATAACTCCGTGGAAGGGCTCCGCCGGCTCGTCCAGGCCATCCGGGTGGCCCCACGGGAAGCGGCAGTTGTCGCGGCCGATCATCAGTTCCCAGACGATGAACCCCTGGTTTTTCGCCACGATGTCGTCGAAAATCTTTGCGATGTCGGCATGCGGACGATTGAGCGTTTCCGTGCACAGGTGCTCGGGGCCACCATCTGTATTCGGCAGGTCCTGGCCGGGAGCGGCGTAGGAGTGGTAGGTGGGGAAGTCCGAATACTTCGCTCCCTGGAACCCGCCCCACGTAGCGGTGACGGGGATCTTCGTGCCGGTGCCCTTGACCCATTCCCGAGTCCAACGCAGCAGGGTGTCAATGTTCGCGTCGGTTTCGGACACGCGATAAGTCTCCCTTGCGCCCATGGCTTCGTTGTAGAGCTGCCAGAAGCTGATGCGCGGATCATCCTTGAAACGGCGGGCGATGCCCTCGACATAGCCGCGGAATGCCTCCCGATGCTCTTCCAAGAGTTTGCTGCTGTCGCGGATGCGGTGGGACGGGTTCGGCATCATGCGCGAGTTGTGCCTGCCGGGCACCGGAGTCCCCGTCTCCAGCGAAGGCTCCACATGTCCGCAATCGTCCCAAAAGATGAGGTTCACTTTTAGTCCATAGCCGTCGGCAAGAGTGAGGAAGTCTTCGATGCGATTCAGATACTCCTCCCCATGTCGCTCCCAGACGATCCAGTGCAGGTAGAGCTGAATCATGTTGAAGCCGTAGGTCTTCGCGTAAAATAATTCGCGTTCGATGGTCGGGCGGTGCTTCTGGTAGTTATGCCACATGTCCACCGAGTTAACCGCGCCGGAGCTTACATAAACGGCACCCCTCACCCATGACCAGTCCTTGCGGAGGGATGGCTCCGGTGTTTTCTCCGGAATGCCGATGGCGACATTGTCAAAGAGGGCGCTGCCGGTCTGGTCCTTGAAAAGTGCGACACCACCTGGCCTGAGAACAGCCTCGTCGAACTCTCGAATAACGGGTGTCTCCATATCGCCATGATAGACGAAAATATCCGGGCCTTTACACTGCAGCTTAATCTTGCGGAGCAAGCCATCGCGGCTGTCCATCACCTTCGACTCCTGCAGGAGCTTCCAGCCGTCGCTCTCGATGCGGAAAAGCTGAAGCACCGGGCGTTCCCACGGTCCGTGCTCCGGATGAACGCCTCGCTCAATCTGACGGACACAAGCAGCGTAGCCCATGCCATCCTCACCCAAGCGTGCGATCACCCCCGCTGCTGCGTGCGAAGCATCGTGCATCGAGGTGACCTCCGCGGACACCTCCACGTCCATCGCAGAAAAATCCTTCAGGTCCAGGCGGCAGAATTTCCCCTCGGCTGCCAGTTGTTCTGCGCGCAGTGCCCAGTTCCCCTCAGCAGAGCTCCAGACGTCAGTGTCGAACGATGAAAAATCATCGGTAAAGACGGCAAGGGAAGAGCCACTGCCAAAGACGAGAAGGGCGGCAAGGGCGGCGGCGAATGGGAGCTTCATGAGAGCATTGGTTGATTGACAGGTGGATACTGGTAGAATCAGCGACATCTTTCACCTCAAGAGTACTCCAATGCCGGAATCCTCGAATGCCGTATTTCTGGCAATTACGCCAGGACCCGCCGTCGCCGGCCATCCCTCGCAGATTCCGGTGTGCGGTTGTCCCGCGCCGGGCTCCTCTGATGGATTCTCGGCCCCGATCGAAGTTCAGAGATGTCGCGGAAGTTCGGCATGATTGGTCGGGCACAATTGCCTTCGACTCCGGATTCTCACATCCCACCAAGGTAATGTCCAGCCGGATCAGTCCCCTCCCCTTCTCTGCGCCGGTCCGTCACCCCAGCCCGTCTCCTCCCCGCGAATCACCCTCAGGACCGGCGAGGACGCCGCGGGCGGATCGAACCGCTGGGGTGCAGGTGGGGAGAGGAAAGTCTTATGGCCTGCGAGGATAGCGTGGGGCGAGATGCGTTCCGCTTCGTTGTCGCCGTTTGTGTGTTACTCAATGCTTGGGGGCTTCGAGCATCCCGTGACCGGGAGTGACCGGCTGCACCCACGCCTTCTTACGCTCGCCCTCGGCAAACGGGTTCGGGTGCGGCTGTGATGAAATGACGCGGGCACGGACGTAAATCTCATCGCCCTCGAATGCGTAGGTTGCGGCGCTGGCCTCGACCTCGCGCAGCACCTGTCCGATGTCGTCGGAATAGCGTTTGGTGACACGCGTCAGCGGCTCGCCGTCGTCGTTCAAGTGGTACTCGCGTGACGAGTCGTAGCCCTCCCGGGTGCCGATGAACTGGATGGTGTAAGTGACGTCGTCGTAATCACCGGAGGTGTCGACGCGGACGTGGAGGTGGGCGGGGTTGACGTCGATTTCGGCGAGCTTGACACCTGAGGTGGAATAGAAATCGCCCCGGCGCAGGGCGGCGATCAGGTGCTCGGGCGTGAGGAAACGCGAGCGGACCATCACCCAGCCGCGGCCGGGCAAGGCGACGTCGTTGCGGGTGTTTTCGTAGTTGTGAGCGTCGTCGACGGCGAGGCCGTACATAATGCCCAAGTCCATCTCGGCTAGGCGCTTGGTAAGGACGATGTCCCACATTCGATCGAGGTCGACATGGAGGCCATCGCCGAAATTGCGCACACCGCGATGGCCGTTGTACACCTCGAAGAAGTTGAGGCTTTCTACGGGGGCCATGTCCTCGGCAGTCACCGCCCACTGAAAGTTGGGGTGATTGAGGTGCGGCAGCATGGGCTGGCCGGTTTCGCGGCTCTGCCGGTGGACGGCGTCGACGTTGAAGCGGATGGTTTCTTCGACGGTCTCGCCGGTCTCCGGTTGGATCTGCCGGGCGACGTTGGTCGCGTTGACGTGCACGACGTGCGATCCCTGCGTGATTTCCTCCGCCTCGACCAGGATGAATCGTCCCGCTACCTCGAAGAGCGAACGAAACTCGTTGAGGGGTTTGAGGCGCACGAGTTTGTCCCCGAGCTCCATCCGGTCATTCTGGGGGCGGCGGGCCGCATGGCCGCCGGTGGAGGGAAGGCGCCGCTGCAACTGCTCTCGGAAGGCCTCGTCAACCTCGCGGATTTCGACCCAGTCATCGCCGAAGCGCTCGCGGTAGAGGTCGACCGCATCCCAGCGACCGTGACTGGCAATGAAGGGATTGTGGTCGGGGTTGATCCACTTTTGGCCACGTGAGAGAACGTTGTGGTCCGAAAGTGCGAGAAAGTGGTAGCCGTGCTCGACGTACCACTGCGTAACGACCTCGGGAAACTGGTCGCCATCGCTCCACAGGGTGTGAGTGTGCAGATTGCCCTTCCACCAGTAGTAACCGTCGCCAGCGGGTTCGGGCGGTGGGTAGGCGTTGGATCCTTCACGAAACGAGTAGTCCACCGGGAGGTGCGTGGGGTCGTGATAAGGGCCATGCTCGTGCCCAGGATGTGCGAGCAGTGGCGTGGTGAATATCCCCCCTGCCAGCAGGAGGCTCGAAGCCAAGGCAACCGGTTTATTTCGCAACAATGCAACTGCGGAGATTCGTTTCATGCTGGCAGGGCCCACAACAAAAAACGTTCCTCCTTTTCCGTGACGAATTGTCGGCAATACTTTCCGATGCACACTTTCAAAAAAACTCATATACCTGCCCCGGATCTTCTACTCGATTTTCACTCCACACGAAGATATTGCCCCGTAGAACGTAAAGGTTGCATGATCTTGAGTTCCGATGCAAACCCAAATCATCCCGCGAGTCCGACAGTCCAACCGGCGGGCGGGCTCAAACTTTGGTTTCTCCACAAGAAGTCGACCGGGCGCAACCGGAGAACTTCCCGCAGGTGAAACCCAAACAACAGCGAGTCCCAGCAGTTTTTCATTGAGAAGTCAGGATTCCGCCGTCAAAAATGCGAAAAATTAGATCCATCGAGATTGAATTCCCTATCTATAACAGGGGCAGACCGCCCTACGATCGGTCTTGAAATGAATGCTATTTATGAAAAAGATAATGATACTGTTCATTGTTACTGTTGCTTTTTGCGCTTCAGTTTGTTCCGCAACTGAGTATCATGTATCGAAGAACGGAAATGACAGCAATCCCGGCACAAAGTCGAAGCCATTCAAGTCAATATCTGCAGCGGCGGCAATAGCACAACCGGGCGATACAATTACAGTTCACGAAGGTATCTATCGTGAGGAGGTTAACCCTCCGCGTGGTGGAAATTCGGACACGGAACGTATTGTCTATCAAGCCGCCCAAGGCGAGAATGTTGAAATTCGCGGTTCGGAAATCATTCAAGATTGGGTCGAAGAGTCCGATGGCATATGGACGGTTGAACTGCCAAACTCGTTTTTTGGGGATTTCAATCCCTTTGCCGACGAGGTGAGTGGTGATTGGTTCGAACCGTTAGGACGCAAACATCATACCGGCTGCGTCTATATTGATGGACAGTGGCTGTTTGAGGCCGCTTCAAAAGATAAGCTTCTCGAACGAAAATCATGGTATGCCGAAGTAGATGACAACACCACACGAATCTGGGCAACATTTGAAGGCGCCAATCCCAATGAGCATCTGACTGAGATCAATGTGCGTCAGACGGTCTTTTATCCACGCGAACCCTTTATCAATTACATCACGGTACGCGGTTTTAAAATGCGGCATGCTGCTCCAAAATGGGCACCGCCGACGGCCGAGCAGATGGGGTTGATCGGAACACATTGGTCCAGGGGTTGGATCATTGAAAATAACGAAATCTCACATTCCATTAACGTTGGCATCTCACTTGGTAAATACGGTGATGAGTTTGACAATGCGGGTGCTTCGGCACAGGCTTATCTTGATTCCATTGATCGCGCTCGCAACGATATGCAGTGGAACAAGGACACCATCGGCAGCCATATCGTGCGCAACAATGAAATTTCCTGGTGTGAACAGGCGGGTATTGTCGGCAGTATGGGCGCAGCATTCAGTGAGATTGCTGGAAACTATATTCATCACATTTATACGCAAAGGCGATTCTCGGGTGCCG
>PXBU01000317.1 GCA_003566795.1 Puniceicoccaceae bacterium
AAGCCCTCTTTGCCCTGGGCCATGCAGAAGCCGCACTGGACTTGCTGTCCAGTGACGACATCCAGAGCTGGCGCAATATGATCGCCCTCGGCGCTGGAACCACCATGGAGACCTGGGATCCTTCCTTTAAGGAAAACACCACCTATTCCCACCCCGCTGCGGCCTCTCCGGTGTATCTCCTTCCGATGGGTCTCTTTGGCATCGATGCCATTGAACCGGCTCACAAGCGTTTCAGCGTCGAACCACGCCCCGGCGATCTCCAAAACGCCTCCGTCCGCGTCCCGACGCTTTCCGGAACCATCGAGGCGGCCTTCACGCAAGAGCAGGACAGCCTGACCTTCCATCTCACCGTGCCCGCCAACACCACCGCTGAATTGCGACTGCCCGCCGGGGACCTTGGCAGCGTGCGCGAGGGGGGCAAGCCACTGCCCGATGCAGGAGTAATCCGTCTCCTCAGCGCGGACGATCACTCCGTTCAACTGGAAGTTCCCTCCGGCACTTACGCATTTTCGGTTGCGCTTCCCAACCCTGACTAACCAGTTCGGTCCACCTTAACCTGTCGAGAGCGAGGGCTTAGTCCGGTTCCGGCGCGGTCGGCCCGGCTCGCCCCGCCGTATTGAATAAGCAGGCGGGTCTTGTCGCCCGGCTACCGCCGAGCTCGGATCGGCTATCAGACCACCGCACTCGATCAACACGTAGCCGACGGGTCCGCCGTAGCCTTTGGCGAAGGGGGAAGCCCTTAGGCTTTGGTCGAACCCCCGGAAGGTCCGGAACAACCAAACGCGAAGGCGTTCGGCTACCTGCTTCCGCTAAACAGAATTTAAAGCACACCCACGAACCTCACGTGGGTGTCTTTTACTTTCGACTACTGAGCAAAGTAGTCGGGCTGATTCATCGTCCGACCGAGCGGAAAGGGTGTGTCGAGCGTTGTGCTGAGCTGGAGCGTTGTGCGCGGTTGTAAAAGTGGCCACTTCATTACCCTTGTGCTTCAATCGAAATCGACGGAGCGTAGCGGAGATGCTTATAGTCCCGCCGCAGGGATACATGCGGGCCGTAGTGCGCGGCTTCAGCAAGCACTCCGAGCGTTCGTTCGGCCCCGCTCTGGCAAGGCAGCCTACGAGCGTTGCCGCAAGTGCCGGTGAGGGCCTTTTGTGATGGTGCCGCCGCCGGGCCGATGCGAGTGCTTGCTGAAGCTGCGCACTACGGTGGCCGGTCCGGTCTTGTCGTCCGGCTGCCGCCGGACTCGGAACGGCTACCAAGTTGCCGTGCTCGTCACCACGTAGCCGACATGTCCGCCGTAGCTTGTAAAGCGAAGGAGGAAGTCTTGACGAAGGAGGAAGGCCTTCGCCTTTGGTTACCAGTTCGTAACCGCATGGCCGATCCAAACGCGAAGGCGTTAATTTCCGTGGGTGTCCTATGAATTTCTATTTAAATTTTTTCTTTTAAACTTTCAAAAATAGGTGTCCTTTAAATTCAGCTGAAGCAGATGCGGGTGGTTTTACAACCGCCGCGAAGATCAGCGGCGGCGGCGGAGCAGGACAAGCATGCCGAGACCGACGAGCAGGGCAGCCGAAGGCTCGGGGACGGCCGTGAGGACCACATTGTCCACACCGATGTTGTGACGCCCATCGTTGCCTGAGCTAAAGAACTCGATCCTGAACACCGTCGGATCCGTGATGCCTGTAAAAGCACTGAGGTCCACCGAGTAGTTCGTCCAGTCCCCAGAACCGCCGGGCACGTTGAACCTCGCGAGTTGATCGTCATCCACGTCGTCGATTGCTCCATCCACAACGGAGGAATAGACCGTCGCATCAAACCCGGCTCCGCCCGAGAAGTTGACCAGATCAAGCGACAGGGAGGTGAAGTCCAGCGTTTGGCCGACACTCGGCGTGACCGTGAATTCAATGTAGTCGTCGTTGAACCGGGTTTGGGTAATTGCTTCATAACGGAGCCGGAAGTATGAGCCGGGGTTGCCGGGTTGTTGGCCAGCCTGAAAAAGGTTTGTTGTGCCGTCTTCGATCCCCGTTTCGTCATCGCTGAGGAGACCAGCACCGATGGTGATGTCGCTCGCGGTTACGCTTGAGGTGTCCGAGGAGGAAAAATCGCCCTCGAACTCATAATTTGCGACGACGAGTTCGGCTTGTGCCGAGCCGACAAAGGCCGTGGCGGCGAGGGTTGTCAGGAACGCACGGGGGGGGATGGATATTATCTTTTTCATGATGTTTTAATCGTGTTGGGTTAACAAGAAGCGGGGCAATGTGTCATGTAAATTTTTATCACGAACATCTCGATTACGATTCTGTTCGGGGCAGCAGCGGGGTCAAGGCGATTTTTTGTTTTTTTTGGCCAACTGTTTCAGAAAAAGAAGCTGTGAATCAGCACACCCACGAACCTCACGTCGGTGTCTTTTACTTTCCCTGGCTCTGGAGTTGCGAATTTAAATTCGTTTTAAATTCGCTGATAGATTTATACAAGTATCAGAGAGCTTATTAAAAGTAAGCTCCCTTTACAGCGCGTCTTCCCGCCGACAAGTTTTGACTACTTGTCGTCACAGGAATATGGGCCGACGACCACCCAAATTCCTGATCGCTCCAACCATAGATGGATACCATGAAAAAACGCCTTGCCATACTCCTCCTCGCGCCGCTGCTACTTGCCGTAGTCATCCTCGCCCCTCGCAGTGCCGCCGCAGCCGAAGTCACGCCCGCCGGTCTGCGCACCGAGCACCTGGTGGATCCCGTCGGCCTCGACGTTGTCGAGCCGCGCTTCTCATGGCGCATGGACGATCCCGCGCACGCGACCGGCCGCGCGCAGTCCGCCTACCATGTGCGCGTCGCCTCCACTAAAGAAGGTCTCGAAAGCGGCCAGGCCGACCTCTGGGACAGCGGCAAAGTCGCCACCAATCAGTCCCAGCTCATCCCTTACACCGGTAAACCGCTCGCTTCCAATATGGAAGTCCATTGGAAAGTCCGCCTCTGGACCGAGGACGGCACCGCCACCGCATGGAGCACCCCGGCCCGCTTCACCATGGGATTGCTTGAAGCCGAAGACTGGAAAGGCCCATGGATCCACCACCCGGACGCGGCGACCCAGCAGCACATCTGGTTCCGGCGCAACCTGACACTCGAACAACCGGCGCAATCGGCCCTCATCCACATCGCCTCGCTCGGCTACCACGAGCTCTTCATCAACGGCGAAAAAGTCGCCGACCACCACCTCGCCCCCGCCGCATCACGCCTCGACAAGCGCGTGCTCTACCTGACCTAT
>PXBU01000454.1 GCA_003566795.1 Puniceicoccaceae bacterium
CCTTTTACACCTCACAGCTTAAATTCTGCTATTAAGAGTAAGATTGAACCACAACGGTAATGAAGTGACCACTTAGACTGCTTCTACTTTTACAGCTCTTGGCTCCTCCGTCTTTGATAGCAATCATTTTGATATTGCAATTCGGGAATTAATTCCCATTCTGCAAGTTCATGATTCAGCGCAGTCATCTGATAGAAGTAAAGCGTAAGCTATCATTATTCCCGGTAGTTGTGCTACTGGGGCCCCGCCAATGCGGGAAAACGACTTTGGCGCAAAGTCTCGGCGGTCGCTATTACGACATGGAAACGGAAGGCAGCCAAGCCCGACTCGACGCGGAATGGCACGAGGCCGCATCGGGTGAGCAACTGGTGATCATCGACGAAGCTCAAGAAGCGCCGGAATTATTTAAGCGACTCCGGGGCACGATCGATGCGGATCGCCCGCGCAAGGGTCGCTATCTCCTACTGGGCTCCGTATCCCCCAACCTGATTTCGGGCGTGTCCGAATCCTTGGCCGGACGAGTCGGATTCGTGGAAATGAGCCCCTTCACCCTGCCCGAACTAGGATCCGGCAAAATGGATGCCCTCTGGCTTTACGGGGGCTATCCCGACGGCGGTATTCTCGAACCGAAATTTTTCCCGGACTGGCAGAACAGCTACCTGTCTGCCTTGACATCGAGCGACCTGCCGAAATGGGGACTCACCTCCTCCGCTCAAATGACAAGGCGCTTGCTACAAATGCTGGCAACACTTCATGGGCAAGCACTCAACGCCTCACAGATCGGGAAATCTTTAGGCATCGACCATAAGACCGTTCAGCTCTATATTGACTTTCTTGAGGGTGCCTTTCTCACCAGGAACCTGCCGCCTTACTACGCCAACATTAAGAAGCGACTCGTCAAGCGCCCCCGCATCTACCTCCGCGACAGCGGCCTGCTTCACGCATTGATGCGCATCCAAGACATGGATATGCTCTACGGACAAGCCTGGCTGGGCCAGAGCTGGGAAGGCTTTATCATCGAGCAGACCTTGGCCACACTCAGCAGCCGCAACCATACCGTAACACCCTACTACTTTAGAAGTTCGGATGGCTATGAAATCGACTTGCTCCTGGATTGGGGCAACGAACGATGGGCCATCGAAATTAAACTCACCTCCAACCCATCAAAGGATGAACTGGCGCGCCTAAACAAGGTCGCCGACATGGTGGAAGCGAGCAGGCGAATCCTCATCTGCCGCATCGCCGAACCCTTCGGAAGCAAACACATGAATGTGACCAATCCAGAAAATTGGCTGTCGGATGCTCTTTTATAAGCGTCCATAAGCGCACATAAGCGGTCTCCAGCTTCCTGTCCCTCATAGCTCTCATAGCTCAAAGAGCGACGTGGGAGACTGGGATTTTCTTTTCGTCGCCCAGAACTCGGGCTTAGAGTGACACCATGGCTCCTCCGTGTCTCCGTGCCTCCGTGGTAAACATTTCCCTTCTTCGCGGTTTTTAGTGGCATAGCAGGCAAAGTCAGTTTCTTGAATTTTTACCACCCGCTTCCTCCTTCGCTCAAAGCTACGGCGTGACAGGCCGCTGGAGACACGGAGGCGTTCGGGAGCCATTTCCGGGAGGGCGAGCGTCCCCGCGAGCCGCGCTACGGCGACAAAGCTAACTCAACTCAAGGTGAAGCGCGATACCGAGGCGTAACCGCTCCGCGACGCGGCAAGTTGAAGGCTCTCGCAACCACAGCACCCGCCGCGCGGCTCGCGGGGACGCTCGCCCTCCCTTTTACACCTCACAGCTTAAATTCTGCTATTAAGAGTAAGATTGAACCGCAAAGGTAATGAAGTGACCACTTAGACTGCTTCTACTTTTTCAGTGCCCGCACCGGTGTTTTTTGTTTACAGAAGTGGCGAAGAAACCTACCTTAAATTTTTGCCCTTTCAGCAATGCCGCCGTGCATTGCAAAAGGGGCGCAACGACAAGCACTAAGAGAATCGGAGGCTGCCGCGATCATGCGGCGGTTCGATCCGAAAAATAAGCAGATGTTTTTAAACAGGATGAAAATGAACGAAAAACACAGTCGATTGAAGCGAACCTTTAGCCTCGGCTTTGCCGCGACCGGAGCCGCTTTGGCGGGACTATGGGGAAGTACTGCGGCCCATGCGTCGGCGGCGGAGAATGGGGCTGCTGACCAGCCGAATATCATTTTCATTCTTGCGGACGATATGGGCTATGGGGACTTGAGCATTCTCGGCCAGAAGAACTTCCAGACTCCCGCACTGGACCGGATGGCGCAGGAAGGGATACTCTTCACCGATCACTATGCGGGCAGCACGGTTTGTGCGCCGTCTCGCGCCGCACTGCTGACGGGGAATCACACGGGCCGGGTTTGGCAGCGGGCGAATTATATTCCCGGGCCGCGTGAAATGGAGATTCAATTCCGCCGGGACCCTCATGACATTACCATCGCCCGCCGCCTGAAAGATGCGGGCTATCACACCGCCATGATCGGCAAATCGGGAGTTGCCTGTAATAGTGATGACGCCACTTTGCCAAACGACAAGGGATTCGACCACTTCTTCGGCTTCCTGGCCCACCGTGCGGCGCATCGGTTTTATCCGCCCGTATTGCATCGAAACGGGGAAGCGGTTGAGTATCCGCTAAACGAAGGTCATGAAGGTGAAATTTACAGCGGCGACCTGTTTCTCGACGAATCACTTCGCTATTTAGATGAACGAGCCACAGCGGAGCAGCCCTTCTTTTTGCACTTGGCCCTGCAGCAACCGCACGCGGATTTGTCCGTCCCGGAGGAGTTTAAGGCGCCTTTCATCGGGCAATTTGAGGAAAATCCACGCCGGGTCGGCAGCTATCGAGAAGTGACACATCCCGCCGCCATCTATGCCGGAATGATGGTGTCGGTGGACCACACAGTGCGCCGGGTGCTGCAAAAACTCCGCGAGTTGGGAATCGAAGAGAAAACCCTGGTGATTTTCTCCTCGGACAATGGCTCGCATGCGGAGGGAGGCTATCATTACAGCATGCACGATTCGAATGCTCCGTTTCGAGGTGGCAAACGCGACCTTTACGAAGGAGGGATTCGGGTTCCCACCATCGCCTGGTGGCCGGGGACGATCAAGCCTGGTGGCCGGACGAATCACGTGTCGGCCTTTTGGGATTTTCCTCCGACCGCTTTGGAACTCGCCGGAGTGCCGGTGCCGGAGGAGATGGACGGCATCTCCTACGCCCCGACGTTGCTAGGGAGAAGCGAGGACCAGC
>PXBU01000314.1 GCA_003566795.1 Puniceicoccaceae bacterium
ATAGCCGGATGAAGGACTTCTACGATATCTGGCTGCTTTCTCGCCAGTTCAGCTTCGAAGACAGTGCGCTCTTGCGAGCAATTACTGCAACCTTTGAACGACGCGAGACGCCGATTCCGAAGCCCCCGCTTTTTGCCCCAAGCTTCGCCAGCGATAAACAGCTCCAGTGGCGCGCATTTCTGCGCCGGCTGGGCACAGACGTGCCGGCCGAGCCGGAATTTGCTAATGTGCTTAAGGCTTTGGAGACTTTCATCGGCGCCGCACTTGACGCAAAAGCTGCCGGCCAGCCGGCCATGCATTGGTTACCCGGCGGACCTTGGCAAGAATTGGGTCGGGGCCATTCTAGGCTTTGAATACACCATAACGTCTCGACTCAGATTGAGCGCCGTATCGCCCGCGGGGCAGCCTCCAACAACCGGAACCGCGTTGTCTCTGGCCATGCGATCCAAAGATTACCCAGTTTCCGCCGCGAGCCCCCAACTACCAACCTCCGGGTAGACATCGCGCCGCCAAATAAAGGTCGGTGGGATCAAAGTTCGCATTCAACCACTCTTTCGGGCTCAGGTCTCGGTCCTCTGATTCTGACGGCAGGTCCTGCGACGGCAGTATGAACCACCGATAAAACGTGAGGACTGGCAAGTTCGGATCGGTCAAGCGATAGATTTCCCCAAAAGATGGGACCAACCCATCGTCAGAAAACTGGAATCGGGGAACGAGCTGGTGGCCATCGACTTCGAGCACGGCGAGTGTCCGACCTTCAATCATTTCTTCGATCTCACTCACCCCAACACCAAGTAACTCGGCCGTGTCCTGAATACTCATTGCTGAGGCGACCATCGCTTCGCGCTGCAGCCTGGCTTCGGCGACCGGATCTATGCCGTCGGGCCGTGGCAAAGGGCGCTCGAGGAGTCCGGCGGCATCCAGCAAAGATACCTCCTCCTGCGACAAGACCAGCTCCCGCTGCCCATCGTGCTGGGATACCTTTCTCTGCGGTTCTTCGACCACAATAATCTCCGCATCATGGATGGCTCGAATCGGTAGTCTAACCCCGCCTCTCAGGAAGCGCGCTACCGATGGAACCGCATGAGGACTTAAATGAGACGACTCGCTGAAGGCTACTATTGCCACTGAAATCCGTCAAACCGTCCGATGCGTACTTAAGGACCTGGGTGATTTTCCGTGATTGATCTCAGCAACATCCTTGAGCCAGTCTGGTCCAGCCTGCGATGGCTGATACCTGCCGTGCTGATCCTCAAAGGGATTCCGCTGGCGTTCAAGGCACGGACCCAGGGCAAGATCGGTGAAATGACCGTCAGGGCCGGGCTTGATTCCTGCACCTATCGGGCCCTTCATAATGCTTACCTTCCCAACGGGGAGCGTGGCTGGACGGAAATTGACCACCTTCTGCTCACTGAGGAGGGAATTCTGGTGGTCGAGACCAAAACCTTCACCGGCCAGATATTCGGGCGCCAGTCGGAGCCACAGTGGACCCAGAAACTCGGGCGGCGCACGATCAAGATCTCCAATCCGCTCCGCCAGAACTATGGGCATGTTCAAGCCGTTCGAGCCCTGGTCGGCTCAACGGTTCCAGTGTCGGGCCAGGTCGTGCTCACGGGCTCAGCCATCTTCCCTGGAGGCATGCCCGATGGCGTCCTCAGCAGAGCCGACTTCTTCAAGGCCTTGAAGGCCGGCTTTACCGGCAATCAGCCTGCAACAGCGTGGGTCAACGCATGGGAGTCACTGGAAATCGCCGCCAAGACGGATCGGAAAAGCCGTCAGGCTCACCGAAGGCAGATCGCAGCCCGTTTTGGGCGAGACAAGAAGCAACTGCTTGGTCTCGGTATGATCGTGGCTGGCGTCACTCTGGCGGCCTGGTTCTGGTTTGGTGGATAGCGAGTCACCAGCTGGTGAGCCAGCTTATCGGAATTGCCCGGGATGGCGCCGTAGAACTTGCCTTGTAGGAGAAAGAGTTTGCTGGATATCTTGATTGTCTTGGGCACAATGTGGCTTTTGGCGCATCTGATCCATAGATACCTGATCAAAGAGGCCGGTGTTTTTGTCTCTCTGCTCGTTGCCTTCGCATTTGCCCTGCTTGCGCCGATTTTTCATTTTTTTCTTGCTGTTTTCGCAGGCGCTGTCTTTGATATTGGCTTTGATCCAGAGAGTTGGTTTCGTTACGTCCCCATGGTTGCGGCAAGCACTGCGATCATTGCGTATGTGACGATCAAGACGAAAACGAAGCCGACAGAGGGTGATGACGACCACATCGAGAGAAAGCTCTAGACTTCAATCTGGAGTCGTTGGCGTTTTCATGGCAGCCCGTTGAGGCGCAATTTAGGAGGAGTATCACTGGAATGGCCACCGATCAACGATACAAGCGCCCGAAAACCATGTTCCGCTTCCGGATCGAGCTCGAAGAGGCTCCGAACCCCATCTGGCGCCTGATCGATGTGCCAGAAAATTACTCTTTCTGGGATCTGCACGTCGCTATCCAGGACAGCATGGGCTGGCTGGACTATCACCTGCATGAGTTCCGCGCTACCAGACCGAA
The DNA here is from genome assembly GCA_003566795.1 of Puniceicoccaceae bacterium. Taxonomy (GTDB): domain Bacteria; phylum Verrucomicrobiota; class Verrucomicrobiia; order Opitutales; family Coraliomargaritaceae; genus Coraliomargarita_B. The sequence goes on from PXBU01000314.1 coordinate 2,552, forward strand.
ATCCAGACTGCGCAAGCCGGTCGGATTGCCGCACGATGAGGAGATGCTTCCCGAGGTGCTGCCGGGCTGGCAGGTACCCTTGACCCGATTCTTCCAGAAACCAGGCGATGTCATGGAATACCTCTACGACTTCGGCGACGGCTGGACGCATGAGGTCACGCTGGCCGGGATGATCCTCGCCGAGCCTGAGCGCCGCTATCCGGCCTGCATTGATGGAGCCGGGGCGTGCCCACCGGAGGACTGTGGCGGCGTCTGGGGCTATCAGCGGCTGTTGGCGGTGATCCGGGATGAGCAGCACGAGGAGCGCGAGGAACTCGTCGGCTGGCTACGGGGCATGAATTCCGACAATTGGCCCTTCGATCCCATGCGGTTTGACAGGGCATCTGTGCGCTTCGACTCGCCTAAGAAGCGGTTGCGGATGGTATTGGAGGGGGGATAAATCGAGCGGGAGGCCTCTGAATGACTGGGTGGTCAGCGACAGCTGTCAAGCCACACCTGGTTTTACGCAGCCCCGGGGTGTGTGCAGGCCGTTGGCCAGCGGGTTTTCAGGTCCTCATCGAGCCACCCGGCACCCCAGATACGCGAAAACCCCGCTTCGCGGGGCCTTTGCGTATCTGGCGCGCCCGGCAGGATTCGAACCTGCGACCCCTGCCTTCGGAGGGCAGTACTCTATCCAGCTGAGCTACGGGCGCGAAGGTGGGGAAG
>PXBU01000070.1 GCA_003566795.1 Puniceicoccaceae bacterium
TCCCGCCACCTCCATTTCTCGACGCGCTGCGCTTGCTCGAAACAAGCCAAGCGCAGCGCGTCGAGAAATGCCTTGAGCAAACGCAGTGCGTCGAAAGGCTTCTTACGCGTGTATTACTTTTACATTCTAAAATGTCAGGGCGACCAACTCTATGTCGGATCTTGCGCGGATTTGAAAATCCGTTTTCAAAAGCACCAGTCTGGCTGTGGGGCAGAGTTTACTCGTCGATTTCCCCCTGAAGCAGTTGCTTATTCAGAAAAGTTTCCGACACGCGAGGAAGCCGTCCAGCGCGAGCTGCAAGTTAAGCGCTGGTCACAAAAGAAAAAGCGGGCCTTGATCGCTGGAGATTTCGACAATTTAAAGCGTCTGAGTATATCTCACGATTGAAACCTCAAACGCCGCCTCAGCGAACATAACCGTGGACAGGTCACCTCCACCGCAAGATTCGCTCCTTACGACCTGGTCTTTTAGGCCGCCTTCGACAGTGCCCGAACGGCGCGGAATTTTGAGGATTATTTGAAAACCGGATCCGGCAAAGCCTTCGGGAACAAACGCCTTTGGCCGGTAAGTGACCCCGCCTAAAAGAATACCCGATTTATCATCGAAGAAGCCAAAGTCCAGTCATGGGAGTTGGCTAGCGCCAATTACTGCAGTGAAGAAACTGTGCGCAACCTCGGCGAGCTGGGAGAATCCGCAGAGGTCTATTTCCGCGCAACATTGGACAGTCGAATCGATTGGCAACTGAACGCATTACTGGAGAAATGACCGCAAGCCAGTGGCGCTCACGGTTTTGGATAAGGGGAAGGAGGCTCCCTGCGGAATGATGATCACAGCCTGGCTCGCCTGGAGTGTTTCCATACTCTCGACCAGACCGGGCGTTACTTTTGGCGAAAGGGTGCGCTTGATTTCCACGGCGAGGATCTCGCCGTCGGCCTTTTCAATAACGAGGTCCACCTCCGCACCTGCGTGCGTGCGGTAATGGCTGGCAGTCGCGCCCTTCGGCAGACAGCGTAGAATTTGCTCGATACAAAAGCCTTCCCAGGAAGCCCCGCACAGTGGATGCCCGAGTAGCTGCTCCAGACTCTGGAGACCGGCAAGCGTGTGCAGAATACCACTGTCCCGCCAATAGACTTTGGGCGATTTGACCAGACGCTTTCCGGCATTGCGGGTCCATGGTGGCAGTGACCGCACCAGGTAGAGCCCTTCGAGTAGATCGAGATAGCGGCGGGCGGTCTTGCCATCGATGCCGAGCGAGCCTGCCAGCTTGCTGAGATTGAGCGTGGCCCCTTGCAGGTGGGCGAGCATGGTGCAGAAACGGCGGAGCAGAATCGGGGCTGCGGTGATGCCCTGTTGCGGCAAATAGCGCTCCACATAGCTGGTGATGAAATCCTCCCGCCACTGAATCGAACTCTCCGCATCCGGCGCAAGGTAGCTGTCCGGGTAGCCGCCGCGTTCCCAGAGCGTTTGCAGGGCCTCATCCGGCTCGAGCAGCTCAAGCAACTCGAGCGGACTGAGCTCCAGATAGCTGATGCGTCCAGCCAGTGTTTCCGAGCTTTGCTGCAGGAGCTCCGGCGAGGCGGAACCGAGCAGGAGAAAATGCCCTGCTTTTTCGCCCGCCTGCCGCCGCTCGTCGATCAGGCTACGCAGTAATGGAAAGAGATCCGGCACACGCTGGACTTCATCCAGAATCACGAGTTGCCCCCCGAAGCCGGAAAGATAAAGCTCGGGATCGGAGAGTTTTGCCAGGTCCGATGGCCGCTCCAAATCGAGGTAGTGAGTGGGTTTGCCCAGATCCAAGCCGCGGGCCAAAGTGGTTTTCCCCACCTGCCTCGATCCCAGCAACGCGACGGCGGGCGACTGTTGGAGACGCTTATGCAGAGTCGATCTAAGTTGGCGCGGGATCATTTTACCTAGAAATTAAGGAATGGGTTCCGAAATTTCAAGGTCCAAATTTACTAAAATTCGCCTCAACGACTATCTCGGCCGAGCGCTATCGAAAGGCTTTTCCAACTTTCTTCACTCCAGCTTTTCGTTGGATTGGGACGCGCCTTACCTTCGGCCTTTAACGCGCGCTCTTTCGCCCGAGCGGCCTTCAAGCGCCGATCCCACTCACGCCGAGTTATTTTCGGCAAACCTGATCATATAGGCCAGTGATAGCATAAAACGGTCTCCTTGCTTACCGCAGAATGAGCTTCAACGCCTCCCGGGCATTTACAATCCGAACGCCCTCCACCTGCTTCAAGTGCAGTAAATCGTTCTTATCACCCGTCACGAGCAAGTCCGCCGCTCCGGTCACGGCGGTTGCCAGTATCCAATTATCGTCCGGATCCGGCGATTCGCCTCTGGATTCGGTCACTTCCACGACATGAGCCATCGAATCAAGATTCTCCAGCAACAAACTGGCTTCCATCGGCTTGATGTAGCGCTTGAGTTTTTCGTAGCCCAGCACACGCTTGAGTTCATCGAGCTGCCAATCGGAGGTCACCAAATCGAAGCGTCCGTCTACCCAGGCCCGGTAGAGTTGATCGGGCGGAGTGCCCCTCGTCAGTAACGCACTGACGAGCACATTGCTATCGAGCACCAGATTCACGAGACCAGGCGATAGCTTCGTCAACAGCAGCTTGGATCATTTCCGACGGCGTCTCCGCATTGCGCTCTTTGACCGATTCCACCGTCTCACGGAAAAGCGATTGCCGCACCGCATGATCCACGAACTTGGAGAGGTCTCCTTTCTTCGCTCCCCGTAACGCCAAATGCATGCGCACCATCCGGTTGGTTTTCTCGGGAATGACTAAAGTCCATCGGCTCATATGCTTATAAACATACAAACATACACTGGATGTCAAGAAATTGAAAAGACATCCATTGAAAGACATTTTTGGGACACCCATAAAATTTAGCGAATCCAGAGGATTTTTAGGGTCTTAAGTTAGTGCCATTCGGGTCAGGCTATTTATATCCGCCCTTGCATTTCACCCCTGCTAACACCAGCGACTTTGCCGGGGCGATAGATCTCGGCGAGGGCCGCTGCCTCGTCGGGGATCGCCTCGTCCGACTCCAGCACGCCTTTTAGGTAGAAGGCGTAGTTTTCCGCATACTGCACATAAATGGATTCACCGGCCGTAACCGCGCAGCAGAATCAAAGACCCGATGCTCTATTACGAACAGACGTTTCGGCCGGACATCCTTGCCGCCGAAACCCTTTTACGATGGGAATCGAGACCATGCTTCGAACCCCTCCTTCCTCCCGGTGGTCGGGGCGGAGGGATTGCTGCGCCATCTTCGCTCCCTGCGGTCGCTGCGTCGAACCCGGGGGCATCCCGCTGCGCGTGATGGTGCCGCTGCGCGTCACTTTTCGAACCCCTCCTTCCTCCCGGTGGTCGGGGCGGAGGGATTCGAACCCCCGACCCTCTGCTCCCAAAGCAGATGCGCTAGCCAGGCTGCGCTACGCCCCGTCACCGATAGAAGAGGCCGGAGTCCATCAGAATATCATCTGCTGTCAACGCGGATTTTGCGGAATTTTGCTTCACCGCTCGCTTCTTCCTCAGGGCGCTTCTGGTAACCTAACATAAGCCTTTAATAATTGAAACCCGCCGACGAATCAAAAGGATCCACCTTTTGGCAGGACAAAACTTGCGAGCAGAAAAATTCCCAGCCGCCACCCGTTCAAGCTTTCCACCCTTTCAACCTTGCATCGCTAGCCCAGCTTCACTCAAAGAGCAAAGCATAAAGCCCACCTTCCCACCTCATGCCGCTAAGCCCCAGTCAAACACGCATGCTGCTCAATCAACTGACGCATCAGCCGAACAAGAAGCTGGGGCAAAACTTTTTGGTGGATGGCAACATCGTGCGCAAGTCGGTTGAGTTGGCGGAATTAGGCCCCGCCGACAAGGTGGTGGAGGTCGGACCGGGCTTGGGGACCTTGACGCAGGCGATCCTTGACAGCGGGGCGCGGCTCTGGGCGGTGGAGCGGGACGCGACGCTGGCGGCTCACCTGCGGGAGCTTATCCCGAACGACCCAAATTTTGATTTAGTCGAGGGCGACTGTCTGGATGAGCCTCGCGCGGGTCTGCCGGATGCGGAGGCGGCGAACGGCTATAAAATAGTGGCCAATCTCCCGTATGCCGTTTCGACCCCCTGGATGGACGCGGTGCTGGCCGGGCCACTCCCGGAGCGGATGGTGCTCATGCTGCAAAAGGAGGCGGCGGAGCGCTACGCGGCCTCTCATGGGAGTAAGAGTTTTGGCGCGATTTCCATTTTCCTGCAGTCGGCCTACACGGTGACAGCCAAGCATCTGGTCGCCGCCGCATGTTTTCACCCGGCACCCAAGGTGGATTCCATCTTACTGCGGCTCGACCTGAGGCCCGACGCCTTGCGCTTCCCCGCGGCGGCGCGTGAATGTGCGCGGCGGATCTTCACCCAGCGCCGCAAGCAACTCGGTGCGCTCTGCCGGAAAGAATCTGAACCCACCGCCAGCGATTGGTTTGATTCGCTGGTGGCTGGCGGGGTCGCACCTACGGTCCGCCCCGAAGAGCTGCCAATTCAGCATTGGCAAACGCTGGCCAAGGCTCTGTGCTGAATACCATGAACCCGATACGCTGGAAACTTCATTGGCAGATTCTGCTGGCGCTCGGTCTGGCCGCGCTCTTTGGCTTGGGGATCCTGCCGGGGGCCGAAGAAAGCTTTCGCCATGGCATGCTCGCCTTTTGCGACTTCATTGGCACGCTCTTCCTCAACGCGCTCAGAATGGTAATCGTGCCGCTGGTAGTGGCCTCGATCATCGGTGGTGTCATGCACCTCGGTGCCGAGAAGGGCGTCGGCCGGATCGGTGGCAAGACCTTGCTCTACTACACCGCCAGCGGTGCTGTCGCAGTCATCGTCGGACTGTTTGTGGTGAACCTGGTCGGGCCCGGTCGTGTCGATGCGGAGACGGCGCAAGCCCTACTGGGTGAGGCACAGATCACCTCCAGCGAGCAGGGCCTGATGGGGCAAGTCGAGGACCGCGGTGCGGGCGATATCGTGGAGATCTTTCTCCGTATGTTCCCCACCAACATCGTAAGCGCGGCGGCCGATAATGGACAATTGCTGGGTGTGATTGTTTTTTCCATCCTATTCGGACTCTTCATCGGTAGGCTCCGTCCGGAGTTGCGCGAGGTACAGCAAAAGTTCTGGGACAGTGTGCAGCAGGTCATGCTGATGCTGACGGAGCTGATTATCCGCTTCGCGCCCATCGGCGTCTTTGGCCTGGTCACCCCGAAGCTATTGGAGGCGCCGATCGATAAGTTATTCGGTGCCATCCTCGCTTTTTTTCTGACCGTGTTGCTGGCACTTTTGATCCATTTTGTCATCAACCTTGCGCTGATCCTTAAATTCTGCGGCAAGGTCAACCCGTGGCAGCACTACAAAGCGATGAGTCCAGTTCTGCTGACGGCATTTTCCACCTCCAGCTCTGCCGCCACCTTGCCCTTGACGATGGAAACCGTGGAGCAGCGGTCGGGCGTCTCCGGGAAGACTTGCTCCTTCACCCTGCCGCTCGGAGCCACCGTCAACATGGACGGCACGGCGCTGTATGAGTGCGTGGTGGTCATTTTCATTGCGCAGCTTTTTGCTTCCATCGGCGGCGTGCCGCTGGACATCGGGCAGCAGCTACTCGTCGTCTTCCTCGCGCTGGCCACCAGCATCGGCGTGGCCGGCATCCCTGCCGCCAGCCTGGTCGCCATCGCCGTGATCCTACCAGTGGTCGGGCTCCCGGTGGAGGCGATCGGCGTCATCTGGGCAACCGACCGCCTGCTCGACATGTGCCGCACCGCCGTCAATGTTTTCTCTGACACGGTCGCCGCCGTTGTGATCGCCCGCTCCGAGGGCGAAAGCCCTTACGGGGACGTTGAACTTTCAACATCGAATGAATAGCCCACTCCACTCTCCAATCCACCATAACTCCACAACGCTATGACTACAGACGAACGACTCAAAGAACTCGGCATCGAACTTCCCGCCGCACCCGCCCCAGCCGGCAACTACGTGCCCGCCTACCAAAGCGGCAACCTGCTCTTCCTGTCCGGCGCGATTTGCCTAGTGGATGGGGAGATGACGCATACCGGCAAAGTCGGCGAAAGCCGTGATCTCGCCTACGCGCAGGAGGCCGCCCGGGTCTGTGCTCTGAACCTACTGGCTCTGGCCAAGTCAGCACTTGGCGATCTCGACCGCATCCGCCAGGTCGTCAACCTCAGCGGCTTCGTCAATGCGGTGCCCGGCTTCGCCGACAGCCCGGCGGTGATCAACGGAGCCTCCGATATCATGGTGGAGATTCTCGGCGACCGCGGCCGCCATACCCGCGCTGCCGTCGCGGTGACGGGACTGCCCAAAGACAGCACCGTCGAGATTACCGCCGTATTCGAGGTGGTCTAATCGAGAATCAAATCAGTTTTTCACAAAAGTTTTCGTAGCGGATCGGCAAAGCCGTTTCGATGTCTCGCACAAGTATCGGGTCGAAATGGGTTCCCCATTCCGCTACAAGATTGGAACAACTTATTTGAAAGCGTGCTGAGCAATCACCCGGCGAACGGCCCGGCCTTCGGACCTTCGTAGCCCTCCGCCTGATCCTCCACCACCACGTTGGAGCGGATGCCCCCGCGCCCGCGCCAGATCGTTTCCAGTCGCGCCCAGCGGGGCTTGGTCGCACCATACAGGTCCTCAAAGATTTTATTGGTCGCCGCTTCAAAAAAGATACCTTTATTCCGGAAGCTGTGCAGGTAGAGCTTCATCGATTTCAGCTCCACACAGGTCGCATCCGGCACGTAGCTAAAGACAACGGTCGCATAATCCGGATGCCCCGTCATCGGGCAAGTCGAAGTGAACTCCTCTTGGATATGCTGTATCGTATAGTGCCGCTCCGGGTTCGGGTTGGGGAAAGTTTCCAGTTCCATGAAGCGCAATCTGAAGAAGTCTTCGGCGAAATCAACTCAAAGGACCGGTCGCTGGACTCATTTCGCAGCGCCAGCCCCGTTTTTTTTCAAAAGTTCTCAAAAACACTCATCCGCAAGATCAGCTTGACAGAGACACAACGAGGCTTGAGCAGTCTTACTTGAGTAGTCGGGGCGACTCATCGCCCACTACCCCACGCTTCGGTATTGCTTCCGCAGCACACCGGCACAAACCTGTAGCGACTGTCAAAAACCGATAACTCACCCTAATCATACGACACCGTGAATCCGCCCCCCTCAGCATCAGCAACTTCAGGCCTCCTCTTGCTGATCGCCACCCCGATCGGTAATCTGGGTGACCTGTCGACCCGCGCACGCGAGCAATTAACCCGGCTCGACTGCTTGGCCTGCGAGGACACGCGACTAACGGGTGCCCTGCTGGCTAAACTGGAGCCGAAAGAAAAACCGGCACTCATTTCCTACCGGGAAGAAAACGAGAAGTACCTAGCCATCGAACTCGCCGATCGGATCGAAGCTGGTGAGCAAATCGGCCTCGTCGCCGACGCCGGCATGCCCGCGATCAGCGACCCCGGCTTTCGCCTGGTTCGCGAATGCCGCCGCCGGGGGCTCCCCGTCAGCGCGGCTCCGGGCGCGACCGCCGCCACCACTGCCATCGCACTCTCCGGCCTGCCGACGGACGGCTTCCTTTTTGTCGGCTTCCTCCCGCCCAAAGCGTCCGCCAGAAAGCGTTTTTTCGAAAAGTATCATGATTTCGAATACACAATAATTCTCTATGAATCCTGCCACCGCATCACCAAATTTCTCAACGATCTGGTCGAAGTCCTCGGCGAGCAACGGTGCATCTGCGTGGCACGGGAGTTGACCAAGCTGCACGAAACGATTTTTGCGGGGCCATCCGCAGCCGTACGGGAACGCGTGCTGGCAACAAGCCTGAAAGGGGAATTTGTCGTATGCATCGCCAAGCAAGGCTACCAACTGTGACGGATCGGCGGTGCCGTTCCATCCTCTCCTATCTGAACCCGAAGAGCTTTTTCAGAGTCGTCACGGTGCCCGGAGCGATGGTAGGCACCCGGCCTCCCATTTGGATAACCCTGCGGCATGTTTGCCCTTCCAGCAACTGAGGATTGTAGGCGAGCACCCTGACATCACCCGGCCGGCCCTCCAGACGCTCCTCGGCAAAGCGCGGCGTCCATTCTTTCGGCAGCCCGAATTGCGTGAAGGCAATATCCCAGGCGACCAGTTCACGCTCGGCATAGGGCCGCGTTAAAAGCACCGGATAGTTCTCCACAAAACTCGGAATCGTTGCACTGTGCACCCGAATCCGCGCGGCTACCGGCAGGCGCCGCAAATATTCGTGAAAATCGCTGACTTCACCATCCTGCATTGCCCGATAGAAATCCAGCGGGTCGACACCGACGAGATTCATACCATTCCAATTACCATGCCGGTTGCTGCTCCCAAAGCTCTGCCGGTCGAACCAGGTCTGAAAATCATCCGTCAACCTCAAGCCCAACTCCAGATGCAGGTGCGCACGCGTACGCGGAATCGTGTAACCGGCCGCGGAGCGCCCCATGATCCCCAGCACCGTGCCAGCCTCGACGCGCGATCCCACCTTAATCGCCGAGTCGATGGATGCCATGTGGGCGTAGAGTGAATGAAATGCCGGGGACTCCCCATCGTGCTGCACCACCAGATAACGACCGTAGCTGCTGTGCCCCGCAACCCGGCTGACATGAACCACCCGTCCCGGCAGAACGGCAAAGATTGGATCCAGCGCTTCGCCCCGACGGTCGCGCTCGATCGGGAAAAGGTCGAGCCCCTCGTGGAACCGGGCACCACCGTTGCGCGTGCAACCGTAAAGCCCGGATTCGATCCTGCCGGATGCCGTGGGCTGAACAAAGGCTTCCACTGGTTGGCCTTGATCGAATGCAGGATTCGGGGTGGGCCAGCTTAAATTACTGGCAGCGGGAACAAGTTGCCACGGGAGCAACCCCAGTAGAATGATGGCAGATAACCTAACTAACATGAAATTCCGAAACCTCCACAGCTTTATTTCTTCTGTAACTGAATGATCGTCTGCTTCATATCGAGGACGAGTTGTTCCAGCTCGTCATCGCTAATCTCGACAAAGGTGTAAAAGTTCCCGTCCTGGATCGCGCCGTCCACTCGTCGTGCACCGATGGCATTGTTGTTTACAGTCAGCACGACCCGTCCACCCATATTGGTTACAGTGCCACGATAGAGCGCACGCGCGCCCCTCTCATTAGCTTGGATCAGTAAGGCCAAGCCCATCTCCACTTCCACCAGCTCGACATTGACGATATCAAACTCGTTGACCAAGGGTTCCTTACGAAGAGGTATCCGAGTTCCACTAACTGGCATCTGGGCGATCAGGCCGCTCATGCCTCCATACTCCACTCCCCGGGTTTCCACCATCAGGCGGGGAACCCGCAGGCCCTCGGCATCAAGTTTGTCGCGTTTGCAGCTGGATAGCAGCAGCACAAAAAAAGGTACTAGCAAGAGGGCTAAATATTTTTGCATAAGGATAGATGGGTCAAAAAATAATATCTCCCAGCGTGTCTTCTATTTTGAACATCAACTCGCGTGAGATCTCTACGACCGGGACGTCCAGTTCCTGTTTCGTCTTAACATGCCGGTAGGTCTGGAAGCCCGTATGCTGGCGCGGCCCCACCGCCCGTAGAATTCGCTTACGCTCCAACATCAGTGCCAGCAGATGCTTCAATATGTCCGACTCCTCGCGCTCGGCATTTTCTGCATTTTCAAATAGCGAAAAAAAGAAGTCCTCCGCCGAGGCAACCGTGTCGCCCGCGCGCGACCCACCCTCCTCAGGATCTTTCATGGTCCAGGACCAACGGCCCAGAGCCTGACCGGGCAGCTGCAAGTCATCCAGCTCGCGCACGTGCAAATCGGCACGAGCGAGTTCGCGCGCACTTTCGTCCACGTAGACCAGTGAAATCGCCCGGTCGCCGGGGTTAAAGTGCTCGCCGCTAAGGGTCGACTTTTTTGAAAGTGTCTTGATCTGCCAATCCATCGTTGCCGTGCAGTGAAAGCTAAGAGATGGCTACTGTAGCGCCCACTTGCAACCAAAACAAAGGCAGCCGCAAAAATCTTTATGATTTACTACTTGAAAGGAAAGCAGCCAAATAACCCAATACAGACACCTACCAAAATGCCACGAACAATCGCGATCGGAGATATCCACGGCTGTGCCGATGAATTTAAGGAGCTGCTCAATGCCCTTGAGCTTGAACCGGACGACCGCGTCGTACAACTGGGGGACCTCATCAACCGTGGACCCGACAGCCATGGGGTGCTGGAACTGGCGCGGGAGTATAAGATCGAGGCCATTCTGGGGAACCATGAGTTGCGCCTGCTGCGCTCCCGGCAGCAAGGACGCAATAGCCTACTCAAAAGCTACGATTACCCGACGATCAAACAACTCACCGACGAGGACTGGGCCTATCTGGAAGCACTGCCTAAATTTAAATATGGGGCCAGCAATGATGTGCTGATGGTCCACGGCGGCTTCCTACCCGGCCAGCCCTGGCAAAGCCAGGATGTGGATACCATCACCAAAATCCAAGTGATCGATAAAAATGGCAAGGCGGCCAAACGCTCGGATGCACCAAACGCCAGGCCCTGGGCGGATTTTTGGTGCGGCGACCCATTCGTCATCTACGGGCATACACCCCGGCCCAATGTACTCGAACGCCCCGGTTCTATTGGGATTGATACCGGCTGTGTTTACGGAGGCCACCTGACCGCCTACGTGACCGACGATCGTAGCCTTGTTCAAGTTCGGGCCCGCAAGGCCTACGCCCACAGCAGCCGCCTACCCGACCCGGTATAGCACGGAGACCTAAGACTTGATACCTGAAACTTGATACCTGAGACCTGAAGAACTAATTCTACACCGCCTTCCACTTCTTGCCCTGCGTAGCTCAAAGAGCGAAACACCCCTCCCACCTTCACACCCAATGAGCGATCCCATCAACCACCTCGGCCTCCTCTGCATCGATATGCAGGCAGCCTTTCTCAAAGCGATTCCGAATCAGGAGGGGCTGCTTGATCGCTGCCGGTTTGCACTTCAGGCAGCTCAATTGCTGGGTGTTTCCGTCGCCGCGACCGAACAGCTGCCGAAAAAGCTCGGAGCCACTCACCCCGATCTGACCCAACTGTGGCCAGCAGACACACCCGTCTTCCCGAAAAGCAGCTTCTCCGCGCTCGCAGCGGAGGGTTTGTCCCGCTGGATTGAGGCGAACCAGATTCACCACCTTCTTTTGATGGGGGTCGAGGTGCCCATCTGTATTTATCAGACTGCCGTGCAGGCGATGGGCGATGATTTGGGCGTAACGCTCCTCAGCGACTGTGTCGGCCAGCGGCGCGGCGAGGACCGAGAAGCTGTCTTCCAGCAGCTTCTCGCAATGGAAGCACATATTTTACCTTCGGAGACGATCTTTTACAGCCTGCTGGGAGGTGCCGATCACCCGGATTTCCGCAATTTCACTCAGCTGGTCAAAGCAGCGAGTGCCTGAGCTTGCCCGGTATTGACAAGCCAAGGGCTCTAGGAAAACTATCACCATGCCTTATCTCCTTTTCGCCATCATCGGACTCGCACTGGCGGGCTGTGCCTCGACTTCCAACGAACCAGTGCGCTCAGTGACGATTCAGGAGATCAAGCCGCGCTACATCCCGGCAGAAAACTTCAAGCGTATCAGAGAATACTGGACCGGTGCCGAAAATCTGGGTAACCGCGTCGTCCTACGCAGCGACCCGTCAGTGCGTGACGGCTTTTACTTCACCCTGGTCCTGGATGAGAATGTCCGGGACCTGCCGAGGGGCACTGTCATCAACGGCGAGTTCTACACCCCGGTCTCGCCGGAGCCACAAGTTCATGAATTTACCCTGCCCAATCGACTGCCCAAAACCAGAGAAGTCTTCGTCGGATTGACCGGAGCCGACTGGCCCGAACCCGGGGGGATGCCCGGAGCCTGGCGCTTCACCATCAAGGATGCCAATGGCAATGTCATGGCCCAAAAACAGAGTTACCTCTGGAGCATGTAGCCGTAGAGCCTTACGCCCGCCCAGCTCGTTCGCCGACTTTGGCATAAACCTCGGTCGAAGCCTCCGAATGCTCCAACAAATCCTGATCGAACCGGACGCAACCCGCTTGAAAAAGCGTCACCACACAGGAGCCACCAAAACTGAAGTAGCCCTTTTCGTCACCTTTTTCTACCAACCCGGGCGCAAAGGTCGAATGGATCGAGCCCACACAGGTGGCACCGATCTCCATCACCACGACTTTACCGAAGGTCGGTGAATCCACGACCGTCCGCGTGCGTTTATTCTGCCACAGGATCGCCAGGTCCCGGCGCAGCGCGAGCGGGCTCACCGAGCGCAGGTGACCGTTGATCGCCACGGGCACACTTGCCTCCCCCGCAAGCGGGAAATGATAGCGGTGGTAATCCACCGGGCAAAGCCGCGAAATTAAGATCGGGCCACCACGGAATTCAGCGGCCAGCGCTTCGTCAGCAAGAAAGGAGCGGAGCTCGAAAGCTTGCCCCTTGATGTAGAAAGTGTCTGCTGCATCGACCTCTGGAACCACCAAGTGTCGGCCATCTGCGGGAAAGACCACCACATCCGGATCCGGGTCAACCGGTCGGGCCTCTGGCTTCAGCTTGCGGTAGAAAAACTCGTTGAAACTGGCAAAGGAATCAACCGGCTCGGCGAAATCGGTCGTATCCAAGCCATATGCATCAATGAAGGGCTCGATCTTCGCCCGACTGGCCGACCGATCCATCCGCCAGCCATACCAGCGCGAGAACCAAGCCCGCTTCACTGCCAATTCAACCGTCAACCGCCCAAGGGGATTACCATAGGCCCAGCGCAAAAACCCCTCGCCGTAGACGGCTTCAGTTTCGATCCGCCCCGTCTGGCGATTGAAATATTTTATTGGTGCGTCGTTTTTCATCATTTGTCTTCTCCCCATTTTTTGGCGGCCCATGATAAGCCGGCCCAAACAGCGATCACGCCAAATCCGACACTGGCTGCCGCATACAATCCTGCCAAGTTCGCATGCCCGTTTTCAATCAACGAGAGAACTTGGCCACTGAACGCCGAAAAGGTGGTGTAGCCGCCACAGAACCCGGTGATCCAAAAATGCCATTTATGCGGGTGTAGCCCAGCGACTCCGCCGCCCGCCCAAAGCCCAGCTAAATAGCCGATCAGCAAAGAGCCCCCCAAATTTTCCACCAAAGTGGAGAATACGATAGCATCCACGCTTACCTGCAGGGCAAGCCAGTTGACCACGTAGCGCAAGCTGCCGCCCAGTGCACTACCCAGAGCAATCCACAGGAGATGCATCAGCCCACCCCCCTTTCCATCAGGGCATAGCCAGCCACGACCGCGAGTAAACAAAGTCCAACATTCAGCAGGATGTTGACCGCAAGCTTCCACCTCGAACCTGATGAAAGAAGATTGAAATTATCAAAACTGAAGGTCGAGAAAGTCGTCAGGCCGCCGCAAAAGCCGACCGCCATGAAGGCATACAGCTGCTCCGCAGAGGCCGATCCTTCAGGCAAACGAATCCCAGAGCCTAGCACCAAGCCCAGCAAAAAACTCCCAATCACATTTACGCACAGAGTCCCCCAGGGGAAGGCAGCCCCCAGCCAGCGACTGACCCCAGTCATGCAAAGGTAACGCGCCACTCCGCCCAGAGCACAGCCGATCATTGTGAAGAGAAAAAGCACCTTAGCCTAATTGTCGCTTAAACGAAGTGGTGTAAAGAACGAGTTGCCTGCCCCCTTTAGCAGTAAACGAAAGAACAGAAAAACTCTCAAAATAAATCTTGATCTCGACCGAGATGCTGCATTCTCTCCCCCTTTTTCACTTTTAAACAAGACCACAGCCATGTCCCAACACAACAGTTTTAAGGCCCTCGGTAGCGGCGGCAAAAAAAATCGCACGGTTCTCAAGCGTTTTGAGCGCATTGACCTGCTCCGCAAGCGCGGACAGTGGGAGGACGGCAACCGCGTCGTTGGCCTGAGAAAGACCAAGCCGGA
>PXBU01000409.1 GCA_003566795.1 Puniceicoccaceae bacterium
CAATCAGCCTGATGCTAATCGCATTGGCACCCTTATCGGCAGCGGCCACCCCGCCCGATTTGACCGATGGCGGCGTCCCGGACACCACCAACCACCTGAACCTCGGGCCGACCGGGATGTTTGGCTGGATTTACTGGGGCGGCAGTAGCGTTAGAACCTCCGCCAGCCGCCAGATCTGGGTATCGCGCGTGGATGAGGGATCGCCGGCGGACGGCATCATCCTGCCGGGGGATGTGATCCTGGGGGTGAGTGGCACGGGGGCGGATCCGGTGCCGTTCAGCGACGACGCGCGCATGAGCTACGCGCTCGCGATCGGGGATGCGGAGGCCAACTCACCGGCCATCCTCAAGCTGCTGCGCTGGCGCGATGGCGAGACGGATATCGCGGCAATCGAACTGGAATATCTCGGCACCTACAGTGAGACGGCACCCTACAACTGCCCAAAGTCCGCCGCGCTGCTGGAAAAATCCCTGGATTATTATATCGAGAACCCGCGGGGGAGCGTTACCAATACGGATCTGCTGGCGATTCTGGCATCGAATGATCCGTCCAACCCTAAAAACGCGGCGCGCCAGGAGTTTGTCCGGGACCGGGTTTACGAAATGCTGCTAAGCCCTGCAAGAATCAATCAATACATGAGCAATGTGGTGCCGGCGGGCACCAGCGCCTGGGGCCTCGCCTACGATTTGATCCTGATCTCCGAGTATTACCAGCAGACTCAGGATGCCGCTGTTTTTCCGACGCTCGAGGCCTTGGCCGTCCTGGCGGCCAACGGCACGAGTCATCTGGGCACTGCCGGCCACAGGCTCAACTCGACGTTTTCCGGCCCCTTGGACCGCTCTTACACAGTGGGTTATGGCACGTTGAATTCATCCGGGATCCCCCTATACTATGGCATGCTGCTGGCCAAGGAGGCGGGAGTCAATCACCCAAACCTGCTCTACAAAATCGATAAGGCCAGCAAAACCTACGCTTCGTATGCGAGGCTTGGCAGACATCCCTACGGCGAAAACGGACCATTTTATACCGGCGGGCACGCCTCCAATGGCAAGACCGGCAGTGCTGCGGTCGCTTTCATGCTCGATGAGAATCGCGCGGAGGAGACCAAATTTTACGGGCAGATGTCCGTCGCGGGTATCCGTGACCGCGAGTTCGGGCATACCGGTTCGTACTTCAATGAACTTTGGACGCCACTGGGAGCGGCCGCGGTTGGGGAGGAGGCCGGAGCCGCGCATTTCAGGGAAATCCGCTGGATGCTGGATCTGGCCCGGCGATGGAATGGGGACTACTACTGGAACGCCGCCAGAGCCGTTTCCCGGCAAGCGGCAAGGCCCGGCAATTACAATGGCGTCGCCATGCTGGGCTACGCTCTGCCACTGCGGCAGATCCACATGACCGGACGGGGGCACGACCCGGAACGCTACATTAGCTCGCAGGATGTCAACGATGCTCTGACCGCAGACAGCTATGATGCGGCGACCCGCACGACGGCGGAGCTGGTCGGAGACCTCGGATTTTTCTCGCCGCCCGTGCGTTACAAGGCGGCGGAAGAACTCGGCACCCGCACGGCGGACCACGCAACATTGCTGCCACAATTGATCGCCATCGCCAACGACTCCTCCGCTGGGGACGCCCGCCTCGGCGCATGCATGGCCATCGGCCGCATCGGCGGCGCCGATGCAGGGCAGGCACTGATCGCACTTTTCACGGACCCTGATTACCGGGTCCGGTTTTCCGCAGGGCATGGCTTCTCGTACATCAGCAGGGAGGATGCAGTGCCCCTAATTGACTCCGCCTTGATTGCCGCCGCTGCCATCCAACGGCCATTCAATCCGCAGGAAGAGGACCCGATGCAATTCGGGCAGGCCTCGATTTATAGCGCGCTTTTCGAAAGCACTGCCGTGTTGGGCGGAAACCGCATCAACACCTACAATGTGAACCGAGACCTGTTATACCCGGCATTCACTGCGGCCACGCAGCACCCGATCGGCGGGGTCCGTAACAACTTGCGCGACATCCATTCGAATCTCACGGATGCGGATTTCAACGCGTTGGCCGGGGCGCTTGTCGATATGGGGGTGGCCTACGCGCCGGCAGATAAGATGAATGCAACTGGGCCACGGGTCGCTCCCATCCGACAACTCTTGGACCGCGGGCCCTATCGCGAAAGCATCCCACTGATTAAAAAGGTATTGAATGATGATGTCTCACTATTCGACCGCTTTACCAATGACCTATTGGAGCTTGCCGGCAGTGTGTCGCTGGTGGAGCCCGATCCCGAATTGGTCGAGTTGCTTTACAACATTTCCCAGTGGCATCGCTTCGATTATGAAAAACAAAACGCGCAGGACATCCTGGACGCCATCGCAGCGGACTTGGATCCTCTACCCATGACGTCGCTGAAGACGATTCACTCGGTATCAGCCGTGCCTGCGGAACTGAGCCTGCCAGCCCGGCGTTCCACCTTGATTGCGAATAATTCCGAAATCGGTGACAGCAGCCCCACCTTCACCTGGAGAAAAATTCATGGCCGCGGAGAAGTCAACTTCGTGCCCAACGGCACGACCGATGCCGACCGGGCGGATGTCTATTTCGACGGCACACCCGGCCGCTACCGCTTTGAGGTGACCATGATCGATAAGCACGGCCTCGTGTTGCTCAGAGACACAGTGGATGTCGCCCTCAAGGATTCCGCGGGGAATCTGCCCGCCAACAGCCCTCCTGTGGCCGACGCACAATCCCTGAGCGTCCCGAGGTGGACGCCCACGCCAATCACCCTGACTGGCAGCGACCCGGACGGGCAGCCACTTCTTTACCGGGTGGTTGAGCATCCGGCCAACGGCAGCCTTTCCGGCGAAGCGCCCTACCTCGTTTATACCTCGGACAGTGGCTTCACCGGAGCCGACAGCTTCACCTTCGAGGTGATGGACAGCGAAGGCGAGACGGCGACCGCGACCGTGTCGCTCACCGTCAATTCAGTCTCGGACTTCGCGGAAGTGGCCATCTATGAACCCTTCGAGTACCTGCCGGGAGCATTGAATGGCCAAAGCAGTGCCGCCGACGTGGGCTTTGCCGGCCCATGGCAGGCGAGCAGCGGTTTGCATGTGGAAAATTCATCGATCACATACGGTGATTTGATGACCAGGGGCGGGCATATCCCTGCGGCGGCAAACGGCCCCGCTTCCCGCATGATTGACGTCTCGGCCTTGGCAGATCGCGGCCTGC
>PXBU01000274.1 GCA_003566795.1 Puniceicoccaceae bacterium
CATGGTCTTCGCGGGCCTGCGTGTTCCCCTCGGGGGCCTCGGCCAGCAAATTGAGAGGCGGGAATACATAATTACCCCGGCGCTCGGGAATTTTGGCCACAGCCTTCTCTGTTTTTTCGCCGGAGACGATCTTGATCATGCTGGGGTCGAGCTTCGGCTTGGGTGGAGCCGGGGCCTCCTCTTGTGCCTCCTCGTCCATTGCCGGCTCCGGCACAGACTTGGATTTACGCGAGCGGGCCGGCGATGGATGCTTCGCTAGCGGGGTTGGTGCACCCCGCAGCAGTGAATGCCTGCCTCCGCGCGGCTCCGTTTCCTCGTCCAGATCCTCCTCGTCCTCGTCGAATTCGAGTGCGGCCTTGGACTTGTTGGTTTTTTTAGCCGCTTTCTCGGCTCTGGCCTCCGCCTTGGCTCGGGCGGCTGCTTCCTTGGCCGTGCGTTTGGCCTCGGCCGCCTCGGCTTTTCGTTGTTGTCTGGCTTCTTTGGATCCAGCCCAGTTGGCCAGCAAGTCGCGGTAACGATTTTGCAACCAGTCGAAGAAGCGACCGAGATTATCGGTAAACGCGACAATGGAGCCAATCAGTAGCCCCAACAGCAGAAAAAGGAAGGAACCAAAGGGACCGATGATAGGTTCGAGAAAAACCGGCGCCAAGTAATCTCCGACCAATCCCCCGGCTCCTTCCGAGAGTTGGTGCGCAAAAAGTCCACCCTGGCTGCGGATAGTGCCAGTGATTTCCAGCATGGATGCCAGGCCCGAGGCACACACCACCGACATTACCGAGGCCAGGATACTGTAAAGACGTTTACGTGGCTCTTGCTGTATCAAAAAACGCACGCCAATCCACAACAAATACAGTGGCCCCAGCCAGGCGGCGACCCCGAGAAAGTAAAAGGCCCAAAAGGCACCCTCCGCTCCCAGCACTCCCACCAGATTCGCGCCCGGATCGGTCGTGTGCTGCCGGGACTGCGCCAACTCAAAGTCCCAGATTGCAACAAAACTCATCAAAGCGAGTGCAAAGAAAAGCAGGGCCCAAACTGGTCGGGACTGGGACTTGCGGGGCTGTTGGGAAACAACCTTTCGACTGGCTGTCTTATTCTTTGCTTTGCGGGCCATGGGTGAAATCTGAGTTGAAAGGCGTCGGAGGACGCAAAAAGTTAACTATTGATGGACCCAATTTCGGATAAATCCAACTCCGAAAATCGCCCATGCCAGAAAGAAAAACGAACATTCGACCAGAGATGAGCACGCATGCGGGGCAGATGGCTAGATCCGTGAGTTGGGCGAAAGATTTTTTGAACCGTCAATTTACGGTTCAACTCATCCTATTAGGATTGAACCTACCACAAAATAAAAGCTCCGCCCCCGGAAGAGGACGGAGCTGAAGTTTACGAGTCCAGAGGAGTATCCAATACGCCGCGAAGACGGCACTATCGTGCCATCGCTACGGAACTGTCCCCGTCCGGTTTAAAGACCCTGCTATCGCGAGCCTGTCCGGATCGAGACTTCGACAGGCTCAGCTCAGGCGGGATAAACCCTCTCGCTACGAAAAACTGATTGGACGTTTGCTCCTAGCAGCCGCAGCCGCCGGACTTACCGGACTCGCCTTCGCCGCCGCCACAGCAACCATCGGACTGGTGGACATGCCCGTGGGCCAACTCCTCTTCGCTGGCGGTGCGCACGTCTTTGACGGTCACTTTAAAGTTCAGGTGCTCACCCGCCAGCGGGTGATTGCCGTCAACCGTCACTTCGTCGCCATCGACTTTGACCACGCGAACTGAGACAGGGCCTTGGTCCGTGCTGGCCTGAAACTGCATCCCCACCTCGATATTTTCAATGCCCTGAAAGCGATCGATCGGGACTGCTTGCTCCAACGCGGGGTTCTTATCGCCATAGCCGTCCTCGGGGCTGACGCGAACTTCTACCTCGTCCCCGGCAGACTTCCCCGCGAGGGCGGATTCGAGGCCAGGTATGATATTGTTGTGCCCGTGCAGGTAGGTGAGTGGCTGCTCCGGCTGAGATTGATCGAGAACCGCACCCTCGTCATTGCGCAAGGCGTAGTCCATCGATACGACGGTTCCGTTGGTGATTTCCATAAGAATTCTTTTTCAGTTTATAATTTCAGTGAACCGACTACGAGAGAGGACCCTGATTCGATGTCAAGCTTAGCCTCGGATTATGACAGGCGGGCCAGGGCATTTCATTTGGCGGCTGAGCACCGCATGAAAATGCATTTGAGATGGCAAATTTAAGATTTGAGAAAAAACACGGATAATCACCGATTTCAGGTTCCACATGAAAAAGCCCTGACAGGCGGGCGGAACTCACTTGACGCTCATCGCAAAAACAGGGTTCCTAGTGGCATGGAATCTGCGCAATGCCCATTGCGCCCGCCATGGATTTGCGATCAACCCATACACAGGCATGCCCATACAGGATAATCCGCTTTTTAGACGCCTTCACAAGCACGCGCAGAAACGCCTGGCTTTTGAACCGGGTGTACCTCGTGACAAGCAGTTGCCTGCCTACAAGCGTTATTTGCAGCTCGAAAACACCATGCTGGAGCGCTACCACCGAAAAGGGGACTCCGGCTTGGAGGTCTGTCAGGCCAGGGCAGCGATGATCGATGTTCTGATCGAGAACCTCTTTTTAGCCGCGCTCGATCTCTACACGACGAAAGGTAATAAAATCCCCTGCAAGATGGCCGTGCTGGCGACCGGCGGCTATGGTCGGCGCGAATTGAACCCGCACAGCGACATTGACATCATGTTTCTGTATCCGGAGGGCGTTGCAGCGAAGAAATTAGAGGATTTCCAGCAGGTCCTGGCAGAAGAGATTCTCTACCCACTTTGGGATCTGGGGCTGAAGCTCGGCCATGCCTCTCGCAATCCCAAGGAGGCAATTGTGGAGGCCAAGAAGGACGTTCAGACCAAGAATGCCATTCTCGAATCCCGCATCATCTGTGGCTCGGACCCGCTGTATAAAAAACTCCAGAAGACGTTCACCAACTATTGTCGTAAAGAGGACCCTAGAGCCTATATCCAACAAAGGTTGGAGGATGAAAAACAGCGGCACGCCAAAGCCGGGGACAGCATCTATCTGCAGGAGCCTGACATAAAAAATGGAGTCGGCGGCCTACGGGACTACCAAAATATTCTTTGGATGGCCTACATTAAGTTCGGGCATCGCTCGCTGCGGGAATTAGTCCGCGCCA
>PXBU01000440.1 GCA_003566795.1 Puniceicoccaceae bacterium
TAAGAAATGATCCCTTTGGATCATTTTAGCGAAGGGCCGGGTTGCAGGGAGGATACGAGACCCGTACGCTGGTTGGTGTGAGGGGGGCTCCGCAGGCTTATGGCCTGCGGCCATCCACTCGATTGGGCAATCGTACTTTTTTTACGTCCGTCTGACAGCGTTGGCTCAGACACACTTATTGACAAGCTTTGGCTGTTGCGGTTGGCTTGAGCGGCTTGGCAATGTGTGTGGCTGTGAAGGGTTGGCTCATTCATTGTCAAAATAGTTGTTTACGTACTCAAATGGAATTTTTTCTTGTTCAAGTCGCCAGTTGTTCTTTTTCAATGTGTCATAAAGTTCTTGTTCTTTGTATGTCAAGTTAAGTTTTGTTGAAATATTTGTCGGTGTGCCTTTGTCGTTTTCAAAGAACTTATCAAAGGTTTGCTTGCCCATCAAAACGCTTTTTGTATGAGGAAAGTAACCTCTGAATTGCGATAAAATTTCAAACCCCTGTGCGTCAATGTCGCCCCAGTAAAGCAGTTCCTTGTTCTTAAACCAATTTACATTCTTTAGATTATATACACTAAATCCGCTTCCGAATAAAGCAATGGATTTATTGATTTTGGGAAGGGTCAATGCAGTATAGAATGAGGTTTTGTTTTCCAAAACAATTATCTTTTCAACTGGTAAATTCAAAATTTCAAATTGACTCACTGGAATAGCCAAATCGTCAATTCCTGAGAAGAATTTTTGACTTATTTCTTTGTCAAGCACCTTAATCCTAATTTGTGGTTCGGCATATTTTAGGTTAAATCTTCTCTCAAATAATTTTTCATCTGTGTTAATGTGTTCTGAAATAAGAACTTCAAGCAATTCCTTGATTACGCTCTGATTTCGCTCTAAAAACTTTGTGTGAACTCTGATCGGGAGTTCTCTTATGTACAAATTCGGTTTAGGGTTTTGTTTAAAGTATTGGCACACTTTCAAAATACTTTTCCATTCCGTTTGGTTTTGAATAACCTTTGTTGGGTTTTTAATTATCCATTCCTCCAGCTGGGGAAACGTTTGTCTTATTTCTCTCGTACTTTCAACGAATAATTCAACCTCTTTTTCCTTCCCTAAAAACTTCAAGAAGTCATTTTTAGAATCAAAATATATAGATGTAGGCAGATCCTGTACGCCTAAATATTTTGTCTTCACTTGTTGAAATTCCAAAGTATAGCCAAAGCCTTTTTTGGACTTGGATTGGCTGGTTATTGACTGTATTTCTTTTTCAAATTCAGTTAGTGATGATTTGGTGTATTTTTTATCCCCACGAATAACCAGTTTTTCAAAGGTTTTCTGTTCAATCAATGACTGAAGAAAAGAAACATATTTTCTTTCTGATTTTTTCTTTATTTCCTGTGGTGTAATCATTGATGCACGTAATTGGCTTTTTCTTCTTTGAATTGTTCAATCGGCATATCATACAGCCAAGAGTGTTTTTCTTCTTTACGTTCTACAAAATGCACAAACGAAATATCATTTTCTACAATATGGATGTTGTCGCTTGGCGTAACAACCAATAATTGTAAATGAAGTTGTTTGCATAGTGTTACAAGGTATCGAGCTTTATCCTCATCTTGTGCTTTGAAGGCTTCATCAATGGCAATAAAACGAAATGAATTACTTTGTAAGCCTTCTTTTGTTAATCCAAATTGATAAGCTATTGCAGAACCTAAAATGGTGTATGTAAGCTGAGCCTTTTCGCCACCCGAAAGCTGTCCCATATTTTCATAGGTTTTGAATTTGGAATTGGTTTCCTTATAAAATTCTTCGGCTTTGTAGCTGTACCAAGAGCGAACGTCCATTACTTTTTTACGGTAATCTTCTTTGTCCAATTTCTCAATAAAGGGCTGTATATTTTCAATAAAGTGATGTTTTCTTCCGTCAATCGTAGAGTTCATTAGATGTACATTCGGAACTGCGTTGTCCAAAAGTTTTTTAAATTCTTTTACTTCATCATTGAATTTATTTGCCGCAATCAGTTGTATATAGGTTTTTGGGTTGGTTTTGAAATCAATCTCCTTTAGTGAGTCATTTAAGTGTTTAATGTTTTCTTTGATTGAGTCTGACCAGTTTTCAAAAAACATCCTGAAATCACCTACTTTGTTGGTAATTGTTTCTTCCAGATAGTTATTAAACTTGGTTTCAAACCTGGGAAGATCATCTCTTTGGAGTTTTTCCAATCTTTTCCGGTACTCGCTAATAAATTCTAAATGGGTTGAATCGGGAAGCGAATTCACATCTGAATGCCAATCTTTGAATTTATTGGTAATATCTTCTGTCGGTCGTTTAAAATCGGTTATTTTAATTCTTACTTCACTTTCCTTTTCTCCTTTTTGTTTTTCAAGCTCTTTTATTTCTTTTGACTTTTCCTCTTGAAATTTTCTACGACTTGTTTCAAAATTGGTGAAATCAACATCTAGCAAGTCTGGGTTTTGTGCTTCAAATTCAGATACATCTATATCCCCCAAAGGCTCAAAAATGATTTTGTTGCTTTTTACAGTTTGAGATATGGACTCAATTTCCGTTTGCTTTTTACCTTTCTCAATAACTTTACTCTCAATATCAACCTCCGAAAGCTGTTTTAAATCTGCCTGAACTTTTGTTAACTGCTCTTGTAGCTTCTTAACCCGGTCATTGGTTTTTTCTAAGTCTTCTTTTTGTTCTGTTTTTTCCTGTATTTGGTTGGCGTAAGTTTGCCAATCTATGTCATCATACTTATCAAACTGTGAAAACAGATTATGACATTCATCTTTGTTTTCGATTAATTTTTTCGTATTGCTTTGTGATTGCTTAATACCTTCTTTATTGGTTTTCTGTTGATTTTGCAGATTGGTTAATTCCTTCCTTAGGACAGCAATTTTCTCTTTGTTGTCCCAACCTAAAACATAGTTCTCTTTTCTTGAAATGTGCGGACGGTCGTCTTTTTCGTGTTTCCCTTTTCTAAACTTTATCAACCCGTTTTGAGTGATTGCCATTTCGGAATAGCGTTCAAATTCTGATAGGTTATCCACGCAGACAAAGTCAAACTGATTTTCCAAATAGTTTTCAATCCATTCGAAATAGTACGTTTTGGGTTTTATTTCAATTTTGTTTACCAGGGAGTTTTCTTTAATTTCTTTGTGTCGTAAATTTTTGAGGTAATCTTGTTCTTCGTATTTATCGTAACGGATCCTTCCTCGCA
>PXBU01000040.1 GCA_003566795.1 Puniceicoccaceae bacterium
TGAGTGGGCCAAGGCAGGCTGTGTGGTTGTTGCGACGGGCGTCATGCGGTTCGTCATATAAACTGGAGCTATTTTCCTTTCAGGTTGGGGGAAGAAACAAAATTCAGGGGACCGCGATCAGGCGCGGTGAACTTTTGAAATCCGTTCGGCGCAGAACCGCTGGTGAAGCGGGGTTGAACAAAACAGGAGAGGATTCTGCATCATCAGGCTTGGTGTCGAGACTCTTTCACTCCGCGTGGAGCCGTTCCAACCTCCCCCAACCCACAGCAGTGAGCAGTCCGGGGTTATCGAAGCGCTCTATATTTCACTAAACAAAAACCCCAACGCTCGGCAGGTTTTGAGCGATTTCTGGATTGTGACGACTCAGCCGGAGCAAACAAAGCTTTTGAGGTATATTATTAGCACCTGCCTGTGCTTGAGGTGCAGATATCCAAGCCCGGAAAAACTTTCCGATCGGTTGGTGCAAGATAAATTCGTCGACAATTCAGCCTTGGTGATCGCTAAAAACGGCATCAACTGTGCGTGTTCCTTTCTTTTTAAAGGGAGCACCCTCATGAATTTTGAGTTTCTCGGCAATCCCCGTGGGTTCTTTAAAAGCAGATGCTGTTCTATTTGCCGCAGAGCTGTTACCCGACGGCGCAGCCATCTTTGGACTGCGGCAGCCCTGCTGCCGCTTTCTGCGTAGGCAGCCTGCTGCCAAGCGCTTGTCGCTGTCCAAGGTTCCTTTGGCACGAAAACGCACCCCGCTCCGAGGGACAGGCGAGAAATGAAAACGAAGCTGCGCTCAGCCGATCCTTGGTTCAGGCTTACCATCTATGGCGGACGTGTCGCCGGAGGGACGGATACACGGAGCTCAACTGCTGGCCTGGGCGTCGCGGATTGAAGCAAGCCTTCAGTCTGCAACGGCTTGGTTAGGGCCGGGTACCCAGGGCGCCTGCCCTGGGCTATGTTGAGCGACGCCGTTGGCGTCATGAGCGTTTAAGGCGAACGGCCTTATTCACCCTAGCCCAGCGCAACGCGCTGGGTCGGATGGCAAAAAGAATTTCCGCAGGCTGAAAGCCTGCCTCAAAACTTTGGTGGCGAACCCTCTGCCTTAAACAACTCTACTAATCACAAGATAATTGCTGAAGGTTCAAATTTTTTTAATTGGCAAAATCCGCAGATAAACCTGTCTTAGAGACTCCATGAGTCCGCACACAACGCGTGTGACTCCTCAAAAGTCTACCCTAAAGCTCAAAGCATCATGCTAGTGAAAATCCCCTCCATCCTAAGCCTGTGCACCGCCAGCCTGCTGGTCGCCGCCACCGACAAGCCAAACATCATCGTCATTATGGCGGACGATGTCGGCTACGGTGATGTTTCAGCCTACGGCGCGGTCGACTTTAAGACACCGCACATTGATCGACTCGCAACGGGTGGCCAACTCTTTACCAGCGGCTACGCAAGCGCCTCCACCTGCACACCCACCCGCTTCTCCTTGCTTACCGGGACGTACGCGTTCCGCAAAGAAGGCACGGGAATCGCCCCTCCCAACGGACATCTCGTCATCAACTCAGATACGGTTACGCTGCCCGACCTCCTCAAACGCGCGGGCTATGCGACTGCCGTGATCGGCAAGTGGCACCTCGGCCTTGGCGAAGAAGGCGTCGGCCCCGACTGGAATGGTGAGCTCAAGCCGGGTCCACTTGAAATCGGTTTTGACTACGCCTTTCTCTTGCCCACCACAAATGACCGCGTGCCCCAGGTTTACGTGGAGAACCATCGCGTGAAGAACCTCGACCCCGCCGATCCACTTTGGGTCGGCAATGAAAAACCCTACCCCGACCACCCGACCGGTATAACGCACCGCGACACCCTGACCATGGACTGGTCCCACGGGCACAATGATACGATCCATAACGGCATCAGCCGCATCGGCTTCTACACTGGCGGTCATGCCGCGCGCTTTCGCGACGAGGATCTGGCCGACAAGTGGGTGGAAAAATCCAGGCAATGGATTGTAGAAAACAAGGACGAGCCCTTCTTCCTCCTTTTCGCCTCGCACGACAATCACGTACCGCGCGTCCCACATGAACGATTTCAGGGGGTAAGCGGCCTCGGACCACGGGTGGATTCAGTCCTCCAACTCGATTGGTGCGTCGGTGAGCTGATGCAGATTTTGGAAGACGAGGGTATTGCTGAAAACACCATTATCGTTTTCTGCTCCGACAATGGTCCCGTCTTGGATGATGGATACAAAGACGATGCCAAAGAACTGCTCGGCGTCCATAAGCCTAACGGCCCATGGAGTGGCGGTAAGTATAGCGTCTTTGAGGGCGGCACACGCTTGCCCTTCATCACCTACTGGCCGGGCACTATCGAGCCGGGCGTTTCTTTCGAGATGGTCGCGACGCACGATTTGGTCGCCAGCTTCGCCGCCCTGGTCGGTCAAGAACTGCCCGAAGACGCCGCGCTCGACAGTATCAACGTGCTCGACGCTCTACTCGGCCGTCCAGACGCCAAAGGCAGGGAATCCCTTGTCACACAGGATAACGGAAGGGGACGCCAGTTTGGCTATCGCAAGGGCGACTGGAAACTGGTGCGTGGTCGGCTCCTCGACCGACACCCCAGAGCAGCCATAAATTGGCCTCGATGGACCCGCAGAACTCAAAATTCGCCAGACCGGCTTTACTACCTGCGCGAGGATCCTGCTGAACTCTTTGACCTCGCCACCTTTGCTCCGGAGAAACTCGCCGAAATGCAGCGCGAGCTGGACGCCATTATCGCTGAGGGCCGGAGCCGCTAGCGTCGCACTCGCAAGTAGGGTCGGGGAAAGGCATCGGGATCGCCCACACCACAGAGCCCTCCCCGTGATTCGCGATAGTATGCCTACCCGGCTTCCTCGTGGCCGAAGCCCTTCGGCTTCGGGCGACCCAGCTTACCCGCGGCAGAAGGAGCGATCTGTACGCGAGGGCGGGCGGCTATGGCTCATCGGTTCAGGACCCAAAACCCAAAATTCAGATAAGTCGCATAACTGACCCATATAAAATAGGGCACCAGCAAGAGACTCGCCAAACGCCGTATTGGCCACGCGGCGACCATCGTTAGCCCGATCACGAGCAGCAAAGGAACGATGACACACAGTGCCCAATCAATCCGCTGCAAGCCAAAGAAAACCGGCGTCCAGAGTAGATTGAGGGCAAACTGAATCGCAAAGCA
>PXBU01000347.1 GCA_003566795.1 Puniceicoccaceae bacterium
CCGCAAAATCACTCAACGAGCGGAAACCCGCCCGCTTGATACTGGCCTCATCATAGCGCATGACGGCATGGGAGGCCCGCCAGAGCAGCAGGAACAAGTGCGCACCTGAATGCTGATAGATTTTACCCATAGGCAGGGAGTGAAGGAGTCGGATAGCTTGATGTCAAGCCATTTTGCGTTAAATCCTAATCCCAACCCTAATCCTTAATACCTGATGAAGAGACGATCGCGTGTAAGAGTAAGATTATGAGCGCTTGCTCGCCCATTCAAAGCTGACCGCCTGAAGTTGGTCTGCTATTCTACCAGGAGCGTTCACTCAGTTAGGTAGCAAGGCATGAGCGCGGCATCCTTCATTCCGTGGATTATTTTTTTGTCAGCAGGGCAGAAAGTCGCCAATACGCCGTGCAAATCAGCTGTTTGCGCTTGTTCGTCCACGAAATAATAGGGGCACAGCCGCATGCGGCCCTGCATGGTATAGATGCTCCCGTCGTCTCGATAGACGGGGTGGCTCAGCCGGGTCGGCTTCTCGTAAACTTGTAGAATGTGCAGGGAAGTTTCGGCCATGGTGACCGCTTGTTGGATGGCCTCCTCCCATTCGGCACGGGAACTATCGCTACCCAGTGTCACACTCCGCGCCCCCCAGGCACTCTCGTGAAAACCGCTGATCTTGATGATCAAGTTGCGCTCTTTTTTTCCGGCCTCAATCAGTTGCGCCCAGTCGTAGATGGGCTTACCCCCTACGAAAGGGGCATCCAGCACCGCGTTGGGCGGGAGTTCGACGGGGTCCATCACCCAGGTTGGCGGGATGACTTTTTTCAGGATCAGGTAGGACTCTTTCGGCAGCGTCTCTTTCCAAAAGTCTTCCAGAATGTGGTGGTGGAAGAGCGCGAGGGCGAGCTTCTCCTCCTGGAAGTGGCGCATGGGCGGCGTCAGGCTGAGCTGGGCTTCGAGCCGGGCCTTAAGCAAAAACTCCGAGATGGAAACATTGGCTAAATCAAAGAGCTCCCAGAAACGATAAACGACATCCACCTGCTGCGGATCGCCGTCGATTCCCACGCAGATACTGTCCCCCAGCGGCATCACCTCGTCGGGGTGATAGACGGAGACGCGTCGGCCCCGCTGGCGGAGCTGCGAGGCCAGCCACTCCATCTCGGGCCGATAAGTGGCGGCTTCGTCGCTCACGAGAATCGCGATGTAAGGGGAGGTCAATGCAGGGGCCTTGGAGCAAAGCACCTGATAAAAAGCCTCGACCATATCCTGCTCGCCGGCACCGATCAGCGCATCGCCATGCACCTCGGCGTAGAGCCGGTTGAGAAAAGCCGTCAGGCCGATGCCGCCCGGCACCGAGTCGATCTCGGTGAGGGCGAAGCCATCGTCGGTGATCAGCAGGTCCGGACGAAGCACCATCGGCGTGGTGCCGCGCAGAGCCTTTTCCCGCGCGTGCTCGATGAGGGCCTGCGGCTTGCCCCGATCAAGATATTCCGCCACCCAGGGCGCAATCAAATCCCGATTGCGTAGCAGGTTTTTACCCTCGACCGAACGCAGATAGAGCGTCTCGAGCGCACGGTGGAAATCGTAGCAAGCCTGGCCAATCTTGCGAATCTCGGCGACCTGCCTGACTGTGAGCGGGAAAGCCTGCGGCGAATAACGCCAGCTCTTGTTCTCGAACAAGCTTTGCTCCGAGAATGCTTGCCGGGCTTGGGCGTGGCTTAGGCCGAGACTTTTTGGTGCTTCGCTCATCAATGATCCAGATCGAGACTAACTCTTTGTCAGAAAATGCCAACCGCTCGAGGCATTATGCATCATCGGCATTGCGCTCGTCTGCGGATTTGCGCGAGGTGGGCCCACCAGCTCGCAACCAGGCGTGGATGAAGGGGTCCAGCCCGCCGTCCATGACGGCCTGCACGTTACCCGTCTCGACGCCGGTCCGCAGGTCCTTGACCATTTGGTAGGGCTGGAAGACGTAGGAACGAATCTGGTTCCCCCAGGCGATATCACCCTTCTCCCCATAAAAACGCTCCATCTCGCTGCGCTTTTCATCTTCCCTTTTCTCGTAGAGACGCGACTTGAGGGTCTTCATGGCAGTGGCCTTGTTCTTAATCTGGGAGCGATCATTCTGGCAAGTCACCACGATCCCAGTCGGAATGTGGGTGAGGCGTACTGCCGACTCGGTGCGGTTGACGTGTTGGCCCCCCTTGCCACTGGCGCGATACACGTCAGTCCGGATATCGGCATCGTCGATCTCGATATCCACGTCGTCGTCCACCTCAGCGATTACGTCCACGGAACAAAAGGAGGTATGTCGGCGCGCATTTGAGTCAAAAGGACTGATCCGCACTAGCCGGTGCACCCCGCGCTCGGCCTTGGCGTAACCAAAGGCATTCGGCCCATCGATCTTCAGCGTCGCCGAACTGATCCCGGCCTCCTCACCCGGCGTGAGGTCGAGCACTTCTGCCTTGAAGCCGGCATTTTCGGCCCAGCGGGTATACATGCGCAACAGCATATCCGCCCAGTCGCAGCTCTCCGTGCCCCCCGCTCCAGAGTTGATGGTGACAAAGGCGTTGCAGCCGTCATGTGGTCCACTCAGGAACGAAGCCAGCTCAAGTTCATCCAGCTTCGGCTCCAGTCGGCCCAGTGTATCGAGCACCTCCTGCTCATAGGTCGCGGCCTCGGCATCATCAGACCCCGCTTCGTCCACGAGCTCCAACATCGCGGCGAGGTCCTCCAGTTCAGCCCGAAATTCTTTGACCGGATGACCATCGCTTTCAAGCGATTGGCCTCAGCAATCACCTTTTGCGCCGACGCCTGATCCTCCCAAAATGAGGGGTCAGACATCTTCGCCTCCAGCTCGGCGATTTGTTTTCGCTTCGTGGCCCCGTCAAAGATACCTCCAGATATGACCCGCACGGCGGGTGATCTCTTCGACTTGGGAGCGAACCTCTGGCGTAATTAAATGCATCACCCCAATTGCAACAAAGCACCCCGAAGAATAAAGATAAAAAATAAAATAAATTTAGCCTGGCAAAATATATTTGACACAGGAGCTGATAGCTGCTGAATTACCTTTATGAATATACGAAGATGGAAAATTGAGGGTGAATCTACCTACCACTGCATGACTCGTACGGTGAATGGTGAGCGTTTGTTTGAGGATCGTGAGAAGGAGGTGCTGCGTAAGATGATCTGGCAGG
>PXBU01000188.1 GCA_003566795.1 Puniceicoccaceae bacterium
GGAGAAATTGTGCCGGAGGGGGATTGGCGTTTTTATGCGATAGTCTCGCAGCGGCATGCGAACCTACTTTTTGATCAAGAGCTACGGTATGCGAATATGCGCTTTCCCGGCAGCGCCGCCGAGGTGGTGCAGCCCTCGGATTGGTTGATCGTGCCTGGGCAGCAGGAGTATCTGCCCAGCCCGGCGCTGGGTTGGCGGGCGATGGGGCCCGTGCAGGTGCGGGACGATGACCCTGACGGCGTGCGCACGGTGGAGCCGTTTTTCCTGGTGGTCCTGCAGGTGCCGGATGGTAGTGAGGTGCTGCACCATAGCCGGGTGGGAGTGGTCCGGTTTCGGGTCGAAAATGAGCCCTATGCTTTCCAGTGGTATCGATGGCTTCGACAAGCAGTCCAGAAACGCTTCATGTTGTAAACTGGTATGAGTGAGACCGAGGCAACGTCACCGAAACAATCCGCCCACAGCTTTATTCCGCCGCGGCGCGAGGCGCTGCGCACGGAAATACGTAATGTCGAGCCGGTGCCGGCCGGATTGGATGGACTCTGGCACGATAGTATCGGAGTCTGGAAGTCGCGTCGTTCGCGTAGTCAGCAGCTTTGGCAAAAAGCCCTGGAGCTGGATGCACTTTGTAGTGAAAGCGAAAACTGGCACGAACACGAATTCAAGGCGGCACTCCGCACGCATCGCACCCGGATCAAGCGCTTGGGTGATCGCTGGAGGGAGGGGGGGGAAGCCGCGATCCCGTGCCTGGTCGAGGCCGCACGCCGGACGCTGCATTTGAGAGCCTATCCGACTCAGATTATGGGCGCCCTCGCTATCAGCGAGGGCTCGTTGGTGGAAATGGCTACAGGCGAGGGTAAGACGTTGACGATTGCGCTGGCCGCCGCTGCCGCCGGGTGGTCCGGGAAACCCTGTCACGTGATCACCGCGAACGACTACCTGGCGCAGCGGGATGCCGCGGATTTTAGCCGCTTTTATAAATTGTGTCGCCTCAAGGTGGCTTCGGTCAGTGCGGAAATGAAACCGCCCGAGCGCCGCGAAACGTATCAGGCAGACGTGGTCTACTGCACCGGGAAAGAGCTGGTCGCCGATTACTTACGGGATCAAATCGCCTTGGGGCCCTACTCGGACGCTCACCGGCGCGCGATGATTTTCCTGATGGGGCGCAGCTATACTGCGCAGGGTGCCGTTTTGCGCGGCTTGCACACCGCGATTGTCGACGAGGTGGATAACCAGTTGATCGACGAGGCGGCGACCCCCTTGATTATCAGCCGGCATTCTGAGAATGAGGCCATGAAAACCGCCTGTATCGCGGCTGACCGCTGTGCGGCCGGCCTCTTGCCGGGCGAGCATTACTCGGTGGACGAACGAGAGAAGGAAATCACCATCAATGCCGCGGGACGGCAGCTGATCGGTGAGTGGTGTGAGGATAAGACGGGACTCCTGAATGCCCAGGACTGGGTGATGGACCTGGTGCAACAATCACTTCAAGCGCGGCATTTCTTCCTGCGGGATAAGCAATACGTGATGATCGACGGCAAAGTCGTCATTGTCGATGAATACACCGGGCGCCTCATGCCCGGACGCAGTTGGCGCTTGGGCCTCCACCAAGCGGTGGAAGCGAAGGAGGAAGCCGAGGTGTCGGAGCCTTCGGAGACGCTGGCCCGGCTGAGCTTTCAAAACTTTTACCGCTATTTTGATCACTTGGCAGGGATTTCCGGCACGGCGCGTGAGTCCTGGCGCGAATTTTGGCGGATCTACGGCATCGCATTGGTGGAAGTGCCGCACTATAAGCCGAATATCCGCGAGGATCACCCCCTGCGCCTCTTCTACACCGAGGATGCGAAGTGGTCTGCCGTGGTCGATGAAATCGAAAAGCAACACCGCTTGGGTCGGCCCGTGCTGGTCGGGACACGCAGCGTTGATGCCAGCGAGCGGCTGGGGCGTCTGCTGGACGGGCGCGGTATGTTTCATACCATTCTCAATGCCGTCCGCCATGAGCAGGAAGCGGAGGTGGTGCTGCGTGCCGGGGATTTGCAGACGATTACCATCGCCACCAACATGGCCGGGCGCGGCACCGATATCCGGCTGGGCCAGGGTGTGGCCAACTGTGGTGGACTCCATGTCATTTTGACCGAAGGCCACGAATCGGCCCGGATCGACCGCCAGCTGAAAGGCCGGGCCGCCCGTCAGGGCAGCCCGGGCAGCTCCGTCATGTTTGTCGCTTACTCCGACGAACTGATTCAGCGTTTTTTGGGCCCCATCAGGAAGCGATTCCTGCGGTTTTGCCTCAGCAAACGCCTGCCGGGTGCGCTCATGCTGCTGAGCCTCGGCTTTAAAATCGCCCAGCGCAAAGCAGAGAAAAAGGGACGTCGCCAGCGCTTCCTCCTACTCAAGCAGGACCAGGAAATCAGCAAGAACCTGATTGGGGCCAAGGCAAAATCCTCGGTGCGGGAGTAGCGCCGGGCATTCATAGGCACTCCGCTGGTCGAAGAGCCGACCTGAGTTTGTCTAAGCTGCAGGCCGAACGCGGAGGAAGTGCGGCGTGATCGAGTAGACAAGCTGGCATGCGATCCGGCGTCTGGCCGGAGAAGACCCTGGAATTGTCCAAAAATTTGTAAAAAAACACTTGAGTTGGTCGGCGTATGAAAATTAGTTTTAAGGTCCATTAGCGTTTCTATCGGGTAATTACTTACCTTATCTGGCATTCAATCTTACCGTTGCCTTGAACAAAACTCTCAAAACCAACTTCCAAGTGGAGTCCTTAGAGCAAAGGATTCTGCTGTCGGCTACGCCGATTGACGGGATGGGTTATGACGAGGATTCGGCTGAGGAAACGCTTAATTTGACGACGATTGTCGAGTATGCGCAGAGTGAAGAATCGGTGCTTGAGGCCGAAAATGAGCAGGACTCGATTTACGCTTCGGCCGCTCCTTTGGACCTGAATGAGGGAGAAGAAAATGAGGCAGAAGCAACTGATGTAACGGCTGCAGAAGACCCGGATTTTGCCCTGAGTGCTACGTCCTCCGAGGGCGTTGAAGCGGGCGCAGAAACGAGCGCAGTCGGTGCGGCAAATGCCGAAAATATTGCCGAAGCAACCAACCTGGAGACCCAGAATGCGGCATCCTACGGGCTGGATGAAGCAAACTTTACCGGAACGCCTGAAGCGCACAACAAC
>PXBU01000123.1 GCA_003566795.1 Puniceicoccaceae bacterium
CTTCGACGGCATCCTTATGCTGCCCCAGTCGTCCGACTCGATTACAACGATCTTGCGCCCGGTTCGCCGACCCCTGCAGTTTACCAGATGCCTTGCAACTGCACTTCTGAATTCATTATTCATCTCTTTGGTGTGGTTTTTAACCTGTTCATATTTGAATGTATGACTAAAACCGTATCATTCAAAAGATCAGCGACCTGATAAATTCCTTCATTGAGACCGGATCTTCACCCAGAAATGGATATGATAGCGGGCTTATCAGAACCCTGAAGTCCATAAAATCCCCTATCTGGCTGTACTGGGTAAATATGAACAGTAGAATCGCAGGAATACAGAGATAAACAACTCCATTATTGAGTGGAACAGGCTCTTCCCGCATACTGTACAAACGAATCAGGTAGGCAAATGCAAAAAGCCCGAAGTTGACAGAGAGACGATTCTGGAGTACAGGTGAAAAAGTGACCAGATTTGCAAAGGTGAGCATTAGGATTGAAAGGCTGCCAAGCGCAGACTGAAAACTGTCGTGGTTTCTTGCTTTTAAATATCCAAGCATCAAAATTGCGTAAATAAAGATGATGCGTAATGACCAATTGCCTGCACGCATATAGTACTGCGCATGAAAGCTTCTTTCTCTGCTACCCTGTTCTTCCAATTCCAAAGGATCCGCTGAATACTGCCTGAGTTTAGTCTCACCCAATTCAGTCATTCTCATGTAGGGCTCTAGAATGTCTACACCCACAGAAAATATGTAGGATACCGCAAGCAATGAGATATAGAAATATCGCCTGTCCCTGAGTACATACCAGGCAAAAAAGGGCAGGGTAATCACGATATAAGCAAAATGAAACAGAGGAGCCGCTATTACCAGGAGTATATACTTTTTATTTCCGGTTTTTAGATAGAGAAAGGCCCCGTTAAAGTAGATCCATGCGGCGGTCCAGTTCCGGATGGAGTTGATCCCCTCAAAACTCTTCCAGGACAGAAAAAAGACGAAAAGAATGATTAAAACGATATTCCAGTTCCGATGCACCTCCGAATATACAAGTGACACACCGTTGATAAAGAAGTAACCATAGATCAAGCCAACCAAAAAAAAGAGCCATGATGGATCGTCTGTGAACTGTGCGAGAAAATAGGAAACAACGATCAGGAAGGGTTCATCCGAATGGGTACTCGATCCCTTAAAAGCCGCAACACTCTGAAGTTCACTTATAAATTGTGAAAAGTCAATGTATTGGTAAAATTCAAGGAAATTAATGGTATGGGTATAGGAGTCTTTGCCTGGGGTTAGAATCAGTGTATACCCAAACGCGGCCACAAAGAGAATCATGGTAACACGGGCGTTCTTGTTCCGGAAATTGGCCATGGCCGCAATTACGGCAAGCACCGGTGAGATCAGGAACAGTGCCAGGTAGTAAACGATGTGATTTCTGTTATCCATTCCCCCGGAGCTCATTAAAAAATGCGAACCAAATCTTTCCCACCTCCTCCACGGTAAACCTTCGGGCGCTCTCAACAGCCGCCCTCGACATGGTTTCCAGCTTCTCTTTGCCATTCGCAAGCTGAACCACACGGTCTGCCATGGCATCCAGGTCGAACGGCTCAACCAGGAACCCGCTCTCTCCATCTTTGGCTACCCAGGGCGCGGCGGAGTAGCTGTTAAACAGTACCGGCACCACACCATAGCTTTGTGCCTCCAGCAGCACGTTGGGGAATCCCTCATATGCTGAAGTCATGGCCAGGATAGACGCTTTTTCGTAGTATGGAGCCGGGTCTGCCTGCCCGACGGACTCAATATTTGGCAGCTTTTCAATTTCCCTCAGAAGGGTTTGCCGGTAATCACCGTCTCCCACAACCAAAAATCTCCAGCCGGGCATTCGTGGCTGCAGTTTTTCCCAGAGAGGCGCAATCAGGTCCGCCCGTTTCTGGCTTATGTCGAGCCGCCCCACGTAGAGCAGCAGCTTCTCCTTTTCGCCGGGCGGGTGCACCTCCGGAATGGAGTTGGGGATGGCCCGCACCTTTTCCGGTTTATATGCTCCAACAAAATATTGCAGCTCCTTCCGGTTGGGGGGGGCGAGCAGGATAAAATAGTCGTGCCGGTCGATAATCCGCTTCAGGTCGCGGCGATGCACCAGGTAGTGGTATGCTAAAATAATCGAAAGCGCCGCCCTGTTTTTCACCAGGGGAAGCAACGGAGACCCGGCCAGCTTTTCTGCAACTTTATTCTCAAGGTTATCCTTAAAGCTGAAGAGGGAGTTTCTGAGGCAGCCGATCAGCTTATACCCTTGCTCCTCTTTAATGTCGAAGAGAAGGTTTCTCAGATAAACGTTATAGGGATGCTGGTTGATCACAATATCCGGGCGGATCTTCTCCATCACACTTCTTATTTTTTTACGGTTTTCAGCCTTACCGCCCCCTCCCGGCTTTTCAATGTGGTATAGAGTACCATACTTCACACTCTCCATGTGCCCGCTTACTGTCAGGGAAAGGTAAGATACCTTAAACCCGTGTTCATGAAAATGCTTTCCCAGTTTAAAGGTTGTTCGCTGCACACCTCCTCCAAAGGGGTCGAAAGCCGCCTCAATAACAAATAGTATTTTCATCTGACCTTCTATAGCGGGAACGTCTTTAGGTTTTGATTAATTCTCTTGGAAGATATCAGAAATATTGTTGAATTGTGATTACCGGTTTTGCAGCTGAATGATGCTTCGTCGTGTACAATAAGTCATCATTTCAGTATTTCATATTACCGGCTAAATTTATCGCATGCTCTTTTTATCAACGATTAACATATAACCTTTAGCGTAAAGATTTCAATTTGAATTTCTTAATTCAGGTGATTTCCTTCAGGCTTTGTTTAATGTGTGGGAAAGATCATTGCGAATGGAATTCGACCCGAACGGCCAGTTTCTGTTGCCTAATTGAGTTGCTGAGAACAGCTTCGCATTTTGCGTGCATTTACCCCGGCGGTATGTCCATTCATGGGGATCGGGATGGAATCTGAAGAAATGGATACAACAGGCCGGTAAATAATATAAAAATGCCATTTTCCGATGAAGTGATTAGCCTCAGAATTTTGCTTATAGTGCAATAAATTGTGTTAATAAGGATCGACTATTTTTTCTTACCGCGTGTTTGAAGCAAATCTCAAACTTCAGTCACTTC
>PXBU01000290.1 GCA_003566795.1 Puniceicoccaceae bacterium
GAAATCAACTTCTTCCAGCACGCCGTTTTTCGGCCTCACAGAAATGTGCGTGCGCTGCAGCCCATCATTCCCTGAAACCGTCAGATAACTCGCCACGTTGGTCGTGTAAATCAGTCGGTCCTCTTTCTCTTTTGGAGCGGGATCACTGATCGTCGCCATGATCGAAATGCTACCTTTGCCAGCAGCGGCACCGCCGTCGATCTCCAAGGCGTCGACCGGATAGGACCGCTCTTCCGCCTGCACACCCGTCATTGCCGCAAAGGCAACTGCGACCAGGAATAAAACCCTCAGATAGCTATTTTTCATAACGTTTTTGTTGAAGTTAAATCTGGCAAGTTATCCGTTTTGATACCATTATTTGTTTTCTTCAAAAAGTTCGTTGGCTCGGAGCAGCATGGCCTGCAACTGGGTGACGCGCGGCTGCCGGGGGAAGGCCTCGGACAGGCCGCTGGTCAGATTGTAGAGATCCCTGAAACTGTAGCCAGCCGCGTGGGGATTGTCGGCCAAACGCTCGCCAAAGAAAGCGCTGCTCATGGCCAGACGTATGGAGGGAGTGGCATCATGCACCTCGGGCACCCGGAACGGCATGGGCAAAGGCCAGCTGTGCTCGCGGTAGACCCCGGTGGCCGGATCGAGGTAGCGCACGCGGAAGGTGCCCAGGCCGCCAAAAATCTCCGGATCGTCATTGATCTTCAGCACGTAGAGCGCGGTGCCGGACTCGGCCTCGCCGATCTCAGCGGCATCCACCGTGTTATCGCGGAAGTCCTCTTTGTTGAGTTGATGCAGGTCGTAGCCAATCTGACGGTAACGCTGGACCCGATCGGGGTTCCACTCGATTTGCACCTTCACATCTGCAGCCGCTACTCTCAGGGTTCCGGCCAGCCTCTCGGCAAAGTCCGCACTGGCCGCCTCCACCGAATTAAGGAAGGCGTAGCGACCGTCGCCGTTGCGGGTGATCTCTTCCAGCAGGGCATCGTTGTAATCATCCCAACCGATCCCATATGCATCCAGGGCAATGCCCTGCTTACGCTGCTCGATCACATATTGGGCCAACTCGCGAGGGTTGACGTTGCCAAGATTGGCCGCGCCATCGGTCATGAGGATCACCCGATTATTCCCGTCTGGGCGGTAGTGCCGACGGGCACTCTCGTAGGCCGCGTACAGACCGGCCTCAAGGTTGGTGCCCCCTTCCGGACGGTAGGCCAGCGCACTCTCGACGGCCGCCCGCTGCTCCGACCGGGTCTGCGCCTCCGCGATCAAACGCGGCTGGCGGGCGAAAAGCACGACATTCAACTGGTCCTGATCGGTGAGTTTTTCCTGCAGTGTCTGCAAGCTGTTTCGCAGGATCGCCTGCCGGTCCCGCCGCTGCATCGAGCCGGAGCTATCGATTAGGAGCGTGAGATTCAGCGGCTGTTCGGAGGCGCGCCCGCTGGCCTGGGTTTGCAGGGAGAAGCGCACCACTTGCCGATTGTGCTCGAAGGGGTGCTGGGCCATCTCCCAGTGCAGGGCGACCGGTTGGTCGGGACGCGGCGCGGGATCGCCATAGTCGAAGCTGTTGACAAACTCCTCGGTGCGGATCTGCGCACTCGGTGGCACCCGGAAATTTTCCAGCGCGGCCTGGGCCAGCTTGAAAGAGACGTCACTGATGTTGAGCGAGAAGGTGGAGAAAGGTTCTTCGGCGGCGAGCTTTTCGGGCTTGGGGCTAAGGCGGACCTTGGCCGCCTGCGCAGCAAAAGAATCGGTCGGCTGGCTAAGGGCGAATCCATCAGCAGAGGCGGTTTGCCCCCGTTCGGCGTGTTCCATCGGCTCAGTCGTTGCTGGCGCAGCCGCAAAGGGATCCACATTGCTTTTCTCTTTCTCGGAGCGATCCCCCGCATAACCAAATGCGGACAAACTAAGACTCACTTCCCGAGCACCTGAAAGGCTCACCACATCTGGCCTTTCTTCCCTCGCAGCCGATTCCCGGGCCCGCGCGACCACCACCATGCGCGGTGCTTCAGTGGGGGCGGGTTCGAGATTCGGCACGCGGATGGGCTGCGGGGTGCCCTCCATCAATACTGATGGAATCTCGACCGGGATGGTCTCGCCGACCTTGGCGTAATCCGCCTGGGGACTCTCGACAGGAATGGATTCGCGCCCTGAGCGCTCGACACCACTCCGCGCCACAACTGGGCTCGAATCCACCCTGAGGTTGAGGTCCAGCGAAGGGATATCCAACTCGTAGGGCTCGTTCACCGCGATAGCCTGAGGCTTCGGTGGCGGTGGTGGCATCGAACGAATGCGTTGCTGCATATCGGCGTGGTATTCCTGTTCAGGCAGTGGTTCGGTCGCAGAGGAAGCCGCCTCGAACATCGATTCCTCGCGCAGGCTCTCGCTTTTAAATTGGATACTGCCGAGGATCCCAATCATAAATACCATCACAATGGAGGCAGCGATCCCCCAGAAGGCCGGATTCGGACGGAAGCGCTTACGCCGACGCGCGGGCTCCAGCACACTGGCATCGCCGAAGATGCTGGCGCGGCGCTCCGCGCTCAGCTCCCGCGGTGCTTCGCCCTCCGGCGCAGCGAGTTCGTCGCTAGCATCATGCAGCTCACCCATCAGCGCGGCCATGCGGTCACGGAAGGCGGAGAGTTCCTCGTTAATCGCGAGAACCTTTTCCAGTTCGTCCGCCTCGGCATTGCTCAACTCACCAGTCAGGAGGGCGATGACCCGCACCTCGAGCTCTTCGTGCAAGCTGGTCTGTTTAAAATCACTCATTGTGCGACGCCCTCCTCTTTCAATTCCAGTTCCAGCGACTTGAGCGCGTGATGCAGCTGGTAGCCAACATGGCCGACCGTCATGTTCATTTTTTCCGCGATCTCCTTATAACTGAGCTCTTCGACGAACTTGAGCTGCACGAGGCTGCGCTCACGGGGGGGCAGCCGCTCGAGACAGACCCGCAGCAAGCCGGTGCGCTCGTGGGCGTCGGCCTGCTCGTCGGGCGTCGGCGCGGCATCGGGTGGGTCCATCGCCGGATTGCCCTCATCGCCCGCACCGGTGACAAAGGGCACCACCTTGCGATGCTTGCGGATCTGATCAATCGCCATGCGCCGGACCGTGGTATAGAGCCAAGCCTTCGGCTGCGCCACCTCCGCAAAGCGCGCCTGCAAGCGGAGAAA
>PXBU01000071.1 GCA_003566795.1 Puniceicoccaceae bacterium
AGTCGTCGGCCGGGTAGGCGCGGAGGGCGTCCTCCCAGGAGTCGGCCTTGGCGAGGGCCGGGTCGATCCGCTTGGCCTCGTAGGCGAACTTATCGTTGAGAAACTTGTAGAGGAAGATCTGGGTGATGATCTTGAACTCGTTGCCGTCGTTACCGAGCCCGTAGTTGGCGCAGACGGACTTGAGGTCGTCGATCAAGCGCTTGGCCTGGGTGTCGAAGAGTTGGGTGGTGGACATGAGGGAGGGATGAGGGATGAGACTTGAGACCTGAGGGGTGAGGAAAGTGGAAGGTATGAAGGTGGGAAGGAGTCAGGGGGCAGGAGTCAGGGGGCAGGAGTCAGGATAAAGCTGAGTTGGTTTGTTGTTCGATAATTTTTAGCGATTCGAGAATATCTTCGAAGGGAGGCGGCTCGGCCATGAAGAAATCCCGCATGGTTTTATAATCTGCTGCAAGTTCGTCTTGGCGCGAGCCTGTGGGAAATACCTTAGGTCAATATCTTCGGAGAAGCGATCGATGATACCGTAGGCTTTACTGAGTGAGGTTCCGCCCTTGAAAATCAGGTGCTCTTTAACGCAGTCGAGAGCGAAGAGTTCACGAAGGAGGTAGCAGACCCAGAAGTCCTTCTCGATGGGTGTGGGGTGCAACTGCATCTGTGCAGCGGTCTCCCGTATGGCTTCTTCTTGGTCTGAATCTGAAAGGCCGAGAAACTTATTCATGATTGCTCCATTCCTCCGTGATTTTCCGAATGTGGGTGTGCATCCATGCGGGAGCCTCGCGTAAGTCGTGGAGGACTTTGCCCTTTTGCTCCAGCGTGAGCGTATTCTGGAGTGTTTCAATGTGCTCTTCGGTGATGTGTTTTTCGCCGATTTCGCGGAGTGCTTCGAAAACGAGGCCGCTGATTCTCCTTGCCAGCTGCATACGCTTTGGGCTGGCTTTGCGCAGTTCGATGCTTTGCTTGCCGATGGTGGCTTTCTTACTGACCCCATCAGTCAGAAACACGACCTTCATGGGAACCTGTTCGCTGAGGTGGAGCAAATTAGCTGCATAAGCTCCGGTCTCTTGCAGGCGGATCCCTTCACGGCCAGCCATGGCGGCAGCGACTTTCTCCAGATCGGGGCTGAGTTTGCCAAGGATCGGACTGGTGCGCGGGTATTCGTAGAGGCCTCTGGCGATGCGGCGCAGCTTACCGCTTTGGGTGAGCCGAGAGAGGGCATTGTCGATGTGACTGCGACTCCCAAGGTCAACAAAGTCTTTCTGGGTAGCTACGTGACCCCTCCCTCTTCCATAAAATCGGCTTAGTATCTTTTTATCAATGGATTGCATTTAAATATATGCTTGAAATTAGTGAGAAAAAATACCCTATATTTCTCACTAATCAAGCGCGAAAAACCTGCTGTTTGAGCTTGCTTTCATGCGTAAATTGAGGCTTAGTTGCGGTGTTGACCCCGGAATCCCTTCCTCAGCTTTACGCTGACAGGCTCCGGGGTTTCTTTTTTGGTGGCGTTGGGTGTAGTGCTCGCGTGTTGGAATCGACGACTTGAAAAGAGAGTGTTTTTTCGGCCTTGGTTTCTCTTTACGTTATTGGCTCGCTCCGAGGAAGGCGTCAAGCATGCGGCGAAAGGCGATGGTGGTGGGTTTGCGGTTGCCGAGCATGGCTTCGCCGGCGGCGGCCTCGTAGCCGAAGTTGGGGCGGGGACGTAGTCGGACGAAGGGCGGGAGGTGGTATCGCAGGGCGATGGCGTTGGCCCACAGTCTGGCGGTGCGGCCATTGCCGTTGGCGAAGGGGTGAATGCGCACCCATTCGGCGTGAGCCCAGGCGGCTGCCTCGATCACCGCCGAAAGTTGATCGGGATTGAGTTCGCTACCGGGAGGGATGCTGGCATCCAAGTGCTGGAGCAGTTGTTGCAGGGTGGTTTCAAAACGGGCGGTTTCCGCCGCGACTTCGTCAGCGACGACACCCGGATAGGAGCCGACCAAGACTTCGACTTTTGAAAGCTGACCGCTGCCCCGGAATCGCCCGACCATGTAACGGTCTGGAGTCGTGAGGCCTTGCATGATGACGCGATGCCAGTGCCGTGCATCGTCCAGTAGCAGGGGTTTCCTGGCAAAGGCGTGATCCCGGATTTCGGTGAGCAGCTGCTTTAGATTGCGGCGCAGTTGCGGGCTGTCGCGATCCCAGTCAGGCATCGATCAGTTGGCGGAGCGTGTCGGAAACCGGACCGCTGGACGGCGCAATCTCGCCTTCCATCGGATCCTCATGTTTGCTGTGGCTGACCTCGGCATCGACAAAGGCTTCGATCGCCTGCTCGAAGCCGGGATCGGTGCGCTGGTAGGCTTTTAGCCGCTCCAGTGCGTGGTGGAGCGCTTCCTCGGTTTGCATGCTGTGGCGGGTCACGTATTCGGCTACCGCTTCATTGACCAACTTGTTTTTCGGGCGATGTTGTAGCTGGCTGATGAGGTCCAAGCCCGCTTGGACATCTTCATGCAGGCGAAATGTTGAAGCCTTTTTCATGATGGGCAGTGTAGCGTGCTTGCGCGTGGTGTCAAATTAGGAATTTGGTTGCATTTTACGCGGGGTAATCTTGGCTCTTAATCGTAATCGGCGGGCGTGAGATTACGATTAGGATATCCTTTGTCTGGGTGTCCCGATTCGGAAGTAAGGGTTGCATTTTACGCGGACACCCTCCCGCTGGCTTCGTCGAGGTATTCTTTGAGGATGGTTTTGTTGATGTCCTTGAGGCTGGCGGCGTCGAAGCCGAAGTCGTGGGTTTTGTTGAACTGGGTGATGGCGAGGCGGAGGAGTTCGCGTTCGGCGAATTCCTCGTTTTTGAGGAGTTGGCTGTTTTGGGAGATGGCCTCGTCGGCCTGGGCTTTGAAGTCGTTGAGGGCCTCGAAGAGTTTGCGCTCGCGGTCGGAGAGCGGGTATTTCTCCAGCAGGCGCTTGTGGAGGCGGGCGTATTTGGCGTCGTTAGCGTATTTGGCGGCAAGGAGGGCGTTCTTGCGGTTGAGTTCGCGGGCCCTGGCCTGGATGTCGGTCAGGTCGCGGATGTTGCCCTGCATGTCGTCCTGCGTCATCTCGCTGAGCTTCTTCTTTTTGAAGAGGCGCTCCAGCTCCTCGCGGAGTTTGACGAACTCCGGGTCGCGGGGGTCGAAAT
>PXBU01000451.1 GCA_003566795.1 Puniceicoccaceae bacterium
CATGCTTTGCAAACCATCTATAATCTTAGTAAGTGGCCATCAACATGCCGGGCCATTGTCGGCGGCGGGGCGGTGGCCTATCAGG
Source organism: Puniceicoccaceae bacterium (assembly GCA_003566795.1). Lineage (GTDB taxonomy): Bacteria > Verrucomicrobiota > Verrucomicrobiia > Opitutales > Coraliomargaritaceae > Coraliomargarita_B. The sequence continues at coordinate 86 of PXBU01000451.1, forward strand.
AGTCGCTGGAAAATTTGCGTCAACGTTTTGGCCAGCGCCCGGAGGATCTCGTTTTTCTGGGTGTCGATTTTAACGATCTCTCAGTCATTGATCAGCATGCTGATTTTCTAAATCAGGTTTTTGCCATCACTTGCCGGTCTGAGGAACAAGCCGCGCAATTACGTGAAGTATTAGAGCGTGAGGATATTTGTGCGCACCCAGACCTCAGCTTCGCCCTGCACTCACCTACCTCTAAAGGAAACTCTTTAAAGACTAACTCCCACAGTGATTTCCATCAGCCAATTTGCGGCTTAAGCTTGCCCCCCTTGATGTTTGGACAAAGCAACAAAGGGTGGGTGCTGAATTCAGACTTTTCCAAAGAGATTCTTCGCTCTGCCCCTTCTGCCGGTGGAAATATGAAGGTGTTAGCCGAGGCTTACGTGCAATTTTTTCGGAGAGCTTGCGAGCGGCTCTTGCAAAAAGGCTATGCTCTGGAACATCTTTCATTTGCAGGCGAAGATGATGCCTTTGCCCGCTATGTCTTGGCAGGTCTTCCCGTGCATTTTCACCCTTATCGAAGATCGTATCGATTCGTCGTTTCTAAAATGCATCAACAGCAATTCTTCTTGAGTGGGCGCTTTCACTCGCTTGCTTTCGCCCTTAAGGAGCGGGTGCCTTGTCTGGCATTTTGTTACAGTCCGAAATCGAGTCGACTCTTGCAGGATTTAAAGATCACTGGCCCTGCCATCTGCGACTTGGATGCCACGGTGCAGGGAATCTCAGACGAACGATTCAGTGAGATGCTTGCCCAACCTGTCCTTCTGAATGCGGACCAAGTTAAGCAAGCGGCAACGAAAGTGCGCAAGACCGTAAATCAAATATTGGATCAATGGAACCCATGAAGATTTGTTTCGTCTGCCCGGGATTGGAGCCCGGTAAAGACGCGGTCGGCGACTACACGGTTGAGATTGCACGTCGTTTGCAGGCACAGGGCTGGTCAGTGACCATCATTGCCTTGGCGGATCGAGATGTGGATGCGACGACCGAAGGGGAGCGGGGCGGCTGTAGAACCCTGCGTTTTCCCAAAGCGAGTGCGTGGACGACGCGATGGGCCCAACTGGAAGAAGCGGTAGGGGGAATTCATCCGGATTGGATCAGTTTGCAGTGGGTAGCCTTTGGCTATCAGGATAAAGGCCTGCCCCTCAGTTTTGGGGCGCGTCTTCGTCAAATTGCGGGGGCCATTCCGCTACATGTCATGTGTCATGAAATCTGGGTCTGCGCCGATGGTGCTGGCAGTCTGAAGAGTCGGCTCTATTCCTGCTTGCAGCGGGAAGTGCACCGCCGATGCTTCAAGGCACTCGCACCGGCCTGCTTGCACACGCATGCTCTGCCCTATGCGCAGGCCCTGAAACGAATTGGTCAGCCCGCTAAAATTTTACCTTTGGGCTCCAATGTTCATGCTCAATCAGGTGATGTGGTATGTTGCGCAAGTTCGGAGTTAGGTTCGGCTTCCAATGGCGATCTCATCTTTATCGTCTTTGGCAACACGCCGCCCGAGTGGAATGCCATGTTTGCAGTGCAAATGCTGGGCCAGGAATGTCAGCGCTTAGGCAGGCAAGGCATTCTTTACTTCGCGGGTAAGGGTGGCCCCGAGGGTTCCGCGCTGGCGGAGCTGGTTGCCCATGGCGAAAAGACGGGCATTCGCGTGGAAAACCTGGGGTTTCTTGAGCGTGAGTCTATCCTGGCTTACATGGACTCTGCTCATGCCGGGCTCGCCACGGTTCCTTTTGCGCTCTGGCAAAAAAGCAGCGCGGTGGCGGCGATGCGCACATCTGGGCTACCGGTGCTATTCAGTCGCTTCGACGGGGCCTGGCCGGAGGATTGGCTGCCTTCATGGGAGGCGGGCTTCTTTCGCCTGGAAGCGGGGGTGATGGAGCAAGTCATTGAGGCCAGGGCAGACTCGGGCCCGGATCTCTGGGAGGCGGCAATGAGGCAGCTCTTAGCCGATCTTGAAAGCGACCACAATTCAGCAGTAGTGAATCGGGCATAATGAAAATCCATCTGCACAGCAGCGTATTTGCTCCATCGATTGGCGGGGTGGAGACAGTCGGACTAATGCTTGCGGAAGAGTGGACGCGCTTGGGCATGGAGGTCCGGGTGACGACTGAAACGCCGGACTCCGAGGAGAAGTTTAATTTTCCGATCATTCGACGACCCAGCCGCAAGGTGCTTTGGAAAACAACGCGCTGGGCTGACGTGGTGTTTCACAATCATCCTTGTACCCGTTTGGCATGGGCACCGATTCTATGCCGCAAACCTTGGTTGGCCATCGTGCATACTTGGCTGCCGATGTTTCAACCCGCAGCCAGCCTTCGTAAAAGCATACAAGCGAAGGTGCAGCGGCATTTGGTTTCACGTTGCCAGCTTCTCGGGGTGAGTGAGGCCATCGCCAGCCATATCCCGAATCGATGCGTTCCCGTGGTGCCGAATCCATGCCGCTTTCAAGTCGCGAAGACGGTGGAAGCCAGCGAGCGACCAATCGATTTGCTCTTCGTCGGCCGTCTAGTCTCGGACAAGGGTATTGATCTATTGATCGAGGCATTGGCTCTGCTGGCCCGCGAGAAGCAATTTTTAAAGACAAAGATTATCGGCGATGGTCCTTTACACGCCAGTCTCCAACGCAAAGTCACCGCTTGCGGATTGGGTGCCTGCATTGAATTTGTCGGTTCTCTCACCGGCGAAGCCGTCCGGGAGGCGTATGCCTCTGCCCGCTACACGGTGGTGCCCTCGCGCTGGGAGGAGCCCTTCGGATTGGTTGCGATTGAGACTTTGGCTTGTGGTAGCCTACCGATCGTAGCTGATTCCGGTGGACTGCCCGAAGCGGTGGGTCCGCACGGCATCATTTTTCCCGCTGGCGATGTCGAAGCCCTGGCTAAAGAGCTCCGGCGCATTTGGGCAGATCAAGCATCGCCTGCCGTGAGCGATCCATTAAAAGTAGCGAAATGGCTGGAGCGGCATGATCCCGCCAAGGTAGCGAGCCGCTACCTCGATTTATTCCAAGAGGCGTTATGAAGGTCACCTACAATTCACCCAACCGCTCACACCATTACCCCTACGCGACATCCATGCAAAGGGCCGGATGTTTGCATAGGTTTGTGAGTGCTTACTCCCGTTTTGGCCGGGATCCACTGCCGGAGGAACTCGCACCCTTAATCCGCCGGGTGGATGTTTTGCAAACGCTCTACGTGCTGTCTTTGCGCTATCGCCTTCCGTCCGGAATATGTGAGCGGCTGGCCTGGCTGAGTAAATGCCGACTGGATGCCGCCTCCTATGGCGCCGCCCGGAAATCCGATCTCTTTCTTTTTTATAGCGGTGCCGGATTACGCACAATGCGGCGTTTGCAAGAAGAGGCTGCTCCGACGCTTTCGGTGGTGGAGGCGGTCAACACCCATGCCCGTTTTCAGGAACGAGTCCTGAAGGAAGAACATCAACGCCTCGGGCTCGATTATTGCGGTTTTCCCGCTTATGAATGCGAACGCCGCTGTCGGGAATACGAAGAGGCCCATGCCATCGTTTGCCCCTCGCGCGCGGTCAAGCGCTCCTTTGTGGCAGAAGGCATCCCGGCGGAAAATGTCTGGGTGGTGCCTTACGGATTCCCGGTTATCGATCGGTCAAAAGAGCCATTGGCAGAACCGGCAAGCAAGGACAGCTTTACGGTGCTGTATGTGGGCAGCTTATCGGTGCGCAAAGGGATTCGCTATTTGATCGAGGGGTTTCAGCAGTTGCCGCATCCGCGTAAACGCCTGGTCTTGGTCGGGCCGGTAACAAAACCCTCCGGTATCGAGGATCTTACCTTAGGCACAGAGATTGAGTGCACGGGTGTGCTCAAGGGCGAAGCCCTGGCGGCGCGCTATCGTGAGGCCGATGTTTTTGTGCAGCCGAGTTTGGAAGAAGGTTTGTCGCTGGTGCTCGGCGAAGCGCTGTCCTATGGACTGCCCATTGTCGCCACCCGCGAATCCGGAGTGGAAGAATTGTTTGATGATGGCAGCTGCGGCTACCACGTGCCCGCACGTTCAGCGCGCACCATTGCAGAACAACTTGATCGAATCGCGGCAAGTCCCGAACATCGAATGTTTTTGAGCGAACAGGCAGGGCGTCAGGCAACCGCGCTGGGCGGGTGGACGCAGTCAGGTGAAAAGCTCGTAAATTGCTTGCGGGATATCCTCGCGGTGAAAGGCAAAAGGAGCCATTGATTATTGAATGTCCACCACTGAAAACGCCTCTTCTGGTCTAAGTGAATCAGCGGCACCGGCTTTGGCCAAACCCTTGCCTCTGCTGATCATTGATTCACATCCAATCCAGTATAAGGCTCCCGTTTACCGGCAGCTCAGCGAATCTTATCCGGGGAAGGTTTTTGTGCTTTATGGTTGCGATGCATCGGTCAGCGGCCAGCTGGCGGATCCTGGATTTGGCGAAAAACTCGCCTGGGGTGTGCAATTGCTTGAGGGGTATCCACATGCTTTTTTGAAAAGCGGCGAAGATGTCTCGCTTGGTCAGTTCCGCGCGCTTAAAGGGGAGGGCATTGGGCAGTGGATCGCTAAACTGAAGCCGCAAAATGTCCTGTTGTCGCAATGCAACTACCAGATGGATTTCCGTGCCATCCTGACCGCGAAGCGCCACGGAGCCAAAGTATGGATTCGCCATGAGACGCAAGACGAAGCTTTCGTCCGAACGCCGCTAAAAAGTTGCTTTCGCGGGCTCTACTACCGCTTTCTATATAAAATGATCGCTGGCGCCTTTGCCTGCGGGAAAGCCAACGAACGACACCTATTGAAGCACGGCGTGGCGGCAGCAGACATCGGCTCTGCGCCTTATTGTGTGCCGGATGTTCTGCGAGAGCTTTCGTGCCAAAAGAAGGAAGCCGAGCGGGCACGCCTACGGAAGCGCTGGGCGGTTGGAGCTGAAACGAATGTCTTGCTTTTCAGCGGTAAGTTCATCCCGAAAAAGAACCCGGACTTGATCCTCGAAGCGCTTAAACTGCTCCCAGTTAAAGAGCGGCGGGAATGGCTGGTGGTTTTTGCCGGTTCCGGGCCCATGGAAGCGGCCCTGCGAGCCATGTCTCAGCAACATGAGATTCGCGCAGAATTTACCGGCTTCCTTAATCAGGCGGATCTACCGGCGCATTATCTGGCCGCCGATATTATGGTGCTGCCTTCCCGGCGGATGGGGGAAACTTGGGGCCTGGTGGTGAACGAGGCCTTGCAGGCAGGCTGTGCCGTAGCCCTTTCTGATGCGGTGGGCAGCCATGAGGAATTTGGCGACTGGGAGCGTGTGGCCGTCTTCGGCAACGAAGATGCCGCAGGCCTGAAAGAAGCTATCGTGCAGCTGGCCCGGCATCCACGGGATTTTGACTGGGCACGCCCGGCTATTGAAGCTTACAGTGTCGCCTCCGCCGCCGCCGGAATCGCCGAGCGCATTTTCCCCGACCACAAGCGAGAATGAAAGCATTATACTGGAGGCGCTTGCTTTACCTATTGGTCTTGATTCTGGTCTTCGAAGGATTGGTGCGGAAGTTTTTGCCGTCCTTGTTGTCGCAGGCCTTGTTTTTTGCCAAGGATGGGCTTTGCTTGCTCATGTTGGCTTTGCTTCTACGCGAGGGCGTGAAGAAGTCCGTGCTAGTTATTGTCATGCCATGGCTCTTGTTTGGGGCCCTGTGTTTTCCCGTGCTGGTCAGAACTTTTACGCTCGATCCAATACTGGTGTTTTTCGGGGGGAAGCAGTATTTACTCTTTGTCATCGTTGCGGTAGCCGCAATCAGGGCCTTCCCGCCCGATCAGCCCGAGCACTTGCGGCGCTTCGGCTATTTTCTTGCTTTACTCATCCTGCCCACTTCTGCGGTAGCCTTGCTACAGCTCGGTTTACCGGCAAACCATTGGATCAATCAGGGGATCGGTGGTTCCGACCTGAGTGGATTCTCTGGCGGCGGCTTGCTGCGGGTCTCGTCGACTTTTGCCTTTGTGGCCCAGTATAACATGTTTCTCAACGCCATGGTTTTTGGGATCGGCTTGCACTACACTTTTGGGAAACCGAGAAAGCTGCCTGCCCTGATGCAGTCGATTCCCTTTGTGCTCATTATACTCGCTTATGTCATTTCGGTTTTCTCGACAGGATCCCGCACCTCGGTCATGGGGTCTGCGCTCATATTTGCCATGGCCGGTCTTCTCGCCCTCTTCGGGCATCAAGGGCGCACAGCTCAGAAAATGCTCGGACTTGGCGTGTTGGTGGTCGCGGGTTATTTCGGCGGCCAGTGGTTGAAGCCTGATGCATTTATCGCTTACGAGCAGCGTTCCTCCGGAGAACTGGGCGAGCAGTTGGAGGGTCGGTTTGCTCATGCTTTTCTTAATTGGCAGCATGGCTTGCGCGATGCACCCCCGACGTTTTTTGGCTATGGGCTGGGGGTCATGAGCAATGGTTCGCAGCAGTTGAGTCCCTACGCGCGGGGCTGGCGGGAGCGAGGCACTTGGGGGGAGGCCGACTTACCCAATACCCTGTTTGAGGGGGGGTGGTGGCTGGTGCTCACCTGGATGGGCTTGCGCATCTACATCATCGTCATTTGCCTTTCGACTTGTGCCCGCTTAAGGGCCTCCAAGTATCATCTGGCGGCTTGTGCGGCTTGTGGCTACATCGTCGTCACCGGGTTGACCGGCGCATTAGGCATTCAGCCGCCTCACTCGATTTGGTTCTGGCTGGCGGTCGGGCTTGTCTTTACTTTGAGCCGTATGCATCGATGGGAGGCATTGGAAGTGAAACGGAAGACCGCCTCTAATCTCAATCAATATGAACAAGTGTAGGGAGTTTTTATCATAAGATGCGTCTCATCCTCTTTACTCACCCGGCATTCATGCCCTCGCTAAGCATGCCGCGCTTCACGGAGATGATCGCGGCGGGTATGCGTGCCCGGGGGCACACGGTGGAGGTGTGGGCACCTGAAGCCAGGGCCTGGCACCTCGCGCCCTGTGCGTCGCTTAAAAAATGGTTTGGCTATATCGATCAGTTCATCCTCTTTCCCCGCTGGGTGAAGCGGCGCGTGGCCGAACTGCCCGCAGATACCTTATTCGTCTTTATCGATCAGGCTCTGGGCCCATGGGTGCCGCTGGTGGCGGATCGGCCGCACGTCATCCATTGCCACGACTTCCTCGCCCAGCGCTCGGCTCGTGGTGATTTCCCGGAGCATCAGACTCGTGCCACCGGCCGCCTCTACCAGCGTTTTATTCGTCGGGGCTATCGGCAGGGCAAGGCCTTTCTCTCGATCTCCCAGGCCACGCAGAACGATCTCCATGATTTTCTGGGAGCCGTGCCATCGATCTCGGAGGTGGTTTACAACGGGTATAACGGCGCATTTGGCAGGATGGACCGGGCTGCGGCTTGGGAGGCCCTAAGTGAGGATTTGCGGCCGAAGCTTGAGGCGGGTTTCATCCTCCATGTTGGCGGCGATCAATGGTATAAGAATCGCCTCGGTGTCGTGCTGGCGTATAAGCACTACGTGGACACCGTTGCGGAACCGCTCCCTCTGGTTCTGGTCGGCCCTGAGCCATCGACGGCACTGCGGGCCGCGATTGATGAGGTGGGTCCGCCCGGCCGGGTGATGCTACAATGCAACATTCCCTTCGAGCAGTTGCGGGCTCTCTACAATCTGGCCACCTTTTTATTTTTTCCTTCGCTGGAAGAAGGCTTCGGCTGGCCGATCGCCGAAGCCATGGCCTGCGGTTGCCCGGTGCTGACCACAAACAAGCCGCCCATGACCGAGGTCGGCGGCGATGCGGTTGCCTACTTGCCACGTATGCCCGCAGAAGCAAGTGAGCTTGAGGGCTGGGCCGAATACGCCGTTGGCGAATGGAAGAAGTTACTCGCCCTGGAACCAACGCAACGGGAGTTGCGCATGGAGGCCGGATTCAAACAAGCGAAGCATTTCAGCGCAGACGCTGTTTTAGAGCGCTACGAGTCAGTTTACCAAAGCATTTGCCAAAGCGAAGAGGCAAGGAGGACGCATCAATCATGACTGAAGGCACGCCAACAGACGCCTTGCCTCTACGCTTGCTTCGCGTGGTGCACTCCATGAATCCGCGAGGCGGCGGCGTGGCGGAAGCCATCCGTCAATTCGGATTGGCAGCGCAGGATGAGTCGTGCGCCCTGACCGTGCTCTGCCTGGACCCGCCAGAAGCGGACTTCCTGCAAGCACTTCCTTTTCCAGTAGTGGCACTTGGGCCCTGCCAGAATCGCTACGGGTATTGCCAGTCCTTGCGCCCCTGGCTGAATGAAAACCTCGGAGCTTACGACTTGGTAGTGATCGATGGTATGTGGATGTATCACGGCCGGGCGACGCACCTGGCGTGCCGTAAACAGAAGCGGCCTTACTGCGTGATGACCCATGGCATGCTCGACCCCTGGTTTAAGCGACAGTATCCACTCAAGCATTTGAAGAAATCCCTCTATTGGTGGGCTATTGAATACCGAATTCTTCGGGATGCCGCCAAGGTCATCTTTACCGCCGAGGAGGAGTCGTTTAAGGCTCGGCAATCCTTTCGCCCCTATTCTGTGCGTGATGCCAACGTTCCCCTGGGAATTCAAACGCCGAGCTTCGATGCTGACACGGCAATCAAAACCTTCCGCGTGGCCTTTCCCAATCTTGAGAATGGGCCCTATCTACTCTTTATGGGACGGCTCAATAAGAAAAAAGGCGTAGACCGTCTCATCCAAGCCTATCGCCAATTGGAAGCGTCCCGCACCGATGCCGTCCCTCAACTCGTCATTGCCGGCCCCGAACAGGATGCGGCGTTTACGCAACAGCTTTACCAGTTGGCGGACGGTTGTGAGCGCATCCACTTTACCGGGATGCTCCAGGGCAGCATCAAGTGGGGGGCCTTAGCCGGAGCCCAGGCCATGGTGCTGCCATCGCATCAAGAGAATTTCGGGGTGGTGGTGGCCGAAGCCCTGGCCGTGGGCACCCCCGTTCTGCTCTCCAAGAATGTGGATATCTGGCGCGAAATTTGCCAGGCAGGGGCCGGATGGGCAGAAGCCAATGATGTTGAGGGGATTCAAGCCATGATTCTATCGCTACTTGGCCAGTCGGCCGATGAGTCAGCTCGGATGCGACGCTCGGCGAAGCAGTGCTTCGAGCGTAACTTTGAGGCTGGGCAGTCCGCGCGAAAGTTTATTGAACTCTTTGAGTCTTTATCTGTGCAACGCCGAAATTAAATTGAATCGCCTACACCAGACATGAATCTATCTAATAGACAGAGAGTGGGTAAGCTCTTGTTGAATCTACTTAAACATCCCTCGTTGATCGTCCCCTATCTTGGTTCCAATCTTATCCGACGTTCCAACCCCATCGAGCAAAGAACCGCATGGTGGTCCTTTCTCGCAATTCAGGACGTGGACAAGCGGATCAAAGGAAAGCGCGTTTTCGAATATGGAATGGGCGGATCAACGCTTCGCTGGGCTCGACTTGTCGATAGCTGGACAGCGGTGGAGCACGATCCGAAATGGCTAAAACTCGTTCAGGGGAAGCTTAGCGAGGATCTCAAGGCGACCGTCGAATGCCGACTTTCCTCCTATCGCTTTCGTGAAGAAGACGGGTCTTTTGCAACAAGTGACCACCTCTTAGCACTCAATGAGCCGTATGATGTGGTTCTCATCGACGGGATGGAGCGAAGCGGAAAGGATCGGTGCCTCTGCTTTAAACGGGCAGAGCAGTTTATCCGAAAAAACGGCTTTATCGTGGTGGATGATTTTTGGCGTTACGACAAGCTGCTCCAGCAAAACCACGCCCGCTCTGTGAAAGTGTTTGAATCCGTAGGTCCCTGTCGCTTCGGCGTAACCAGCACAGCTGTTTTTTATTACTGATGAAAATTTCCATCATACAAGGAGCCTTCCTGCCCGTGCCTGCTTTGCGGGGCGGTGCTGTTGAAAAGAGGTGGCATCGACTCGGTCTTGAATTCGCCAATTGTAGTGCCGATGTTCGTCATATCTCTCGATTATTCGAGGGTTTGCCGGCGGAGGAGTTCGTCGATGGAGTTGAATACCTGCGAGTGCGGGGCTACGATACACCGAAGTCCCTGCTCTGGTTAAAGTTTTTGGATGGGCTCTACAGCTTGCGTGTGCGCCAGCACCTGCTTCCTGCCGATATCGTGGTGACAAACACTTTTTGGATGCCGGTGCTCCTCCGTGATGCAGAGAAATGGGGTCGGGTGGTGGTGGATTTTGCCCGCATGCCCAAGGGGCAGGTGCGGTTTTACAAGCATGTGGCCTGCATTCGTGTCAACTCGAAGGCGGTGGAACAAGCAGTGCTGCAGGAGTGCCCGGAAGTGGCCCCCATCGTGCGGCGTATCCCCAACCCGCTGCCGTATACACCACCTGCCCGGTTGAATCTTGAGGAAAAAGAAAAGGTCATCTTATACGCTGGCCGCATCCACCCGGAAAAAGGCCTGCATCTATTTGCCGATGTCTGGAAAGAACTGAAGGCCCAATTCCCGGACTGGCGGGTGGAGATTGCCGGCTCACATACCGTGGCGGACGGCGGGGGGGGCGAGCGCTATTTACAGGACTTAAAGCAGCGCTTTGGAGATAGTCCGGTGCTTTGGCATGGCCCCGTCAATGCCGCCGGCGAGCTGGAAAAAATTTACGCCCGCGCGTCGATCTTCATCTACCCCTCACTAGCGGAAAAAGGAGAGACCTTTGGTCTGGCCCCGCTGGAAGCGATGGCCTATGGCGCGGTGCCTGTTGTTTCAGCGCTGGAGTGCTTCCATGAGTTTCTCAACCCTGGCAAAGATGCCCTGGTTTTTAACCACCGGATTCCGGAAGCCACCGAGGGTCTGGGTGCAGCTCTCAAAACGCTCTTAAACGATGAGAGCAAGCGAAACGTTATGGCTGTGGCGGCCTTTGCACGCGCAAAGCACTTTGCGCCGGATTTGATTGCCCAGCGCTTTCTCGACTTGTTTAAGGAATTGATCGATGCTGCGGGGTCGTGGGAGGTTTCCAGAAGTGCCCTTAAATAGTTTTGTTACAAATCTATAAGCTGTAGTGGATTAACGATAGCCATTCCGATTAATTGATATATAGGTATATCAACAGGAACGACTATCGTCGATCCGCTACAAAGTAAAAAACATATTGGCCCTTCCACTAGAAGTTCCGACCAAAACAAAAAATGTCAGATTCATCCCATCGTCCCTCCGGGACGCAGAGCCCCTGGCCATTGAGCTGGCGGATCCGCATGCTCTTATGGTCGGCCACATGGTGTTTGCTCTGCCAATGGACGCCGAAACCGCTGAATAGCTGGCGTCTTTTTTGGCTGCGCCTATTTGGCGCAAAAATCGAAGGGCGTCCCTTCATTCACCAGCGGGCTCGTATTCAAATTCCGTGGCATCTGGCAATTGGCGACCGCGCCTGTGTCGGCGACCGCGCCAATTTGTATAGCCTCGGTGCCATCACACTGGGGCCGGGCTGTATTGTTGCGCAGGAAGCGTATCTTTGCACCGGTGACCATGATCTCTCGGCTGCGGCCAAACCTCTGGTCACCGCGCCCATTGTGATTGAAGAAGATGCCTTTATTGGCGCCCGCGCCTTTATTCTCAAAGGGATCACTGTGGGGGCCCGTGCGGTGATCGGGGCGGGAAGCATCGTCACAAAAGATGTACCTGCCGACAGCCGGGTGACAGGAAATCCCGCACGTGAATTGAAGTGATGCTTGGCTTACGTTGGATAGCGGCGTTTTTGTTGATTGTTGCCCTCGGGGTGTGTGGCTTCCTGGCCTGGCGTCCGTCCCCTTTTTTAACAGAGGTAGGCTTCATCCCACACGAGTTCGCTCGCTGGGCCGACGCGAGATACAATTTGCGTACCGCCATCCCTTTTCTCGGGCTCGGGTTCATCGCCGGGGTTCTGAGTGGCGGACGATGGAAACCGGCGGCATGGCTGCTGTTGGCTCTCTTTCTTTTCTCTGGGCTGCTTGAGCTTGGTCAGCTATTCATCTCAAGCCGTCACCCAAACTGGGAAGACGTGATGTATGGCTGCGCTGGCGCAGCCATAGGGGGGCTTGTTAGTTTTCCCATTTGCCGCTGGCTTTATCTGCGGAACCAAAGCTAAAGTGGGGGAATCGTCATGAAGGTCCCGGTTTCCATTATCATCCCGATCAAAAACGAGGCGCGCAACTTGCCCCGTGCGCTTGCCTCTGTCACTTGGGCCGATGAGGTGTGGGTCGTCGACTCCGCTTCGACGGATGGGTCGCAGGCCATGGCCGAGGCGGCCGGTGCGCAGGTCGTGCAGTTTGCCTTCAATGGCATCTGGCCGAAGAAAAAAAACTGGGCACTGGAGAATCTACCTTTTAAGAACGAATGGGTGTTTATTTTGGACGCGGATGAGGTGCTGCCGCCTGAGGCGGAAGCTGAATTCCGTCGCATCGTCGGCGATGCGGCGCATAAGGTGAACGGCTACTGGATCAACCGTCGATTTATGTTCATGGGTAAATGGATGCGGCACGCCTATTATCCGAATTGGAACTTGCGCCTCTTCCGGCATCGTCTCGGACGCTATGAACAACTGACGAGCGCGGACACCGAAAGCGGTGACAACGAAGTGCACGAGCATGTGATCGTGCAGGGCGAAACCGTCCAGCTCAAGGCGGAGATGGATCACTACCCCTTTCCGGACGTGGCCACCTTTGTGGAGAAGCACAATCGCTATTCCAACTGGGAGGCCCATGTCGCGTTGACGGCAGACACGGGGCAGGGCGCAGGCGCAGGGCCCCTGCAGCACAAAGCAGTGGGCCTTCGCCGTCGCCTGAAAGAAGCGGCCCGACACTTGCCCTTTCGGCCCTTTTTACGCTTTTGCCATGTTTATTTCTTACAGCGTGGCTTCCTGGATGGGCGCGAAGGCTGGTATTTCGCCCGTCTGCATGCCTTCTATGAATTTCTTTGCGTCGCCAAGGCCTACGAGTTGCGCCAGCGTAAAACAGATGGATCCACATGACTCCGCGTGCCACTGACAGCATCCGCATCATGCAGATCCCCTTTGCCCTTGGTGATGTGGAGCAATTAGCCGAAGCGGCGCTTAACTTGCGCGGGCTGGTGACCGCACCCTCAGCGCCCTGCCTGGCCCTGGCGGCCAAGGATGCTCGCTACACTGAGCAGTTGGCCGAGAGTCAGCTGGTGCTGCCCGACAGTGGAGCCATGGTTTTGGTCTGGCGGCTCGTCCGGCCGCGCAGTTCTTTACAGCGGGTGTCGGGCCTCGCATTTCTCTCGGCCGTGCTTGAAGATTCACGGCTCCGTCAACCGGGGGCGCTTTTTCTGGTCGATCCTTCCCCGGAAGCGAGTGCGCGTAATCGCGACTGGCTTCAGGGGAAGGGAATCCCCATCCAGATTGAAGATCAATACCTTGCTCCGCTCTATTCGCCGGACTGTGTGGAAGACCCGATCTTACTGGATCTCTTGCGCCAACGCGCACCGCGCTATGTCCTGATCAATCTCGGTGGTGGCATCCAGGAACGATTGGGGGCCTGGCTGCAACAGCAATGGCAGAAGGACTCGGCGGATCCAAAACTGCCGGCGATCTTCTGCACCGGCGCGGCCATTGCCTTTCTCACTGGCGAACAATCCCGCATCCCCGCATGGGCCGACCGTCTTTACCTCGGCTGGGC
>PXBU01000100.1 GCA_003566795.1 Puniceicoccaceae bacterium
GACCAGCAAAATACAAAACGCGGCGGATCTGGATAACATCGCCAGCTTTGGTTTTCGTGGCGAAGCCCTGCCCTCGATTGCATCGGTATCGCGATTCACTCTGCGCACCCGTCAGGAGGACTCTCCACATGGGACCGAAGTGCTGATCAACGGGGGCAAATTACTCCACAAAAAAGACTGTGGGATGCCGGTCGGCACGCTGATCGAAGTCTCGCAGCTCTTCAACTCGGTGCCCGCACGGAGGAAATTCCTCAAGACCGATGCGACGGAGACCGCCCACATCACTTACCTCTGCCGCCTGTTCGCCATTGCCAATCCGCAGATCGCCTTCCGGCTACTGGAAAACGGGCGTCCCTTGTTTCAATCCCCGGCGTGCGAGAGCTTGTTGGACCGCATCGGCGAAATCTGGGGGCGATCCCTGGCCAAAGATCTGATTTCTGTTTCGGAATCCGCTCCTGACGGCAAATATAGACTCTCCGGTCTGACTGCGAAGCCAGGCATTGGACGCTCGACCCGGCGCGAACTGGTCACCCTGGTGAACCGCCGTCCGGTGGACAGTCGAACACTCGGTTTTGCGGTGCTCGATGCCTATCACGGGCGCATTCAAAAAGGCCGCTACCCACCCGCCTTTCTGTTTCTGGACATCCTGCCGCAAGAGGTGGACGTCAATGTGCATCCGGCCAAACGTGAAGTGCGCTTCCGCAATGACGGCGCGGTCAGGCGCTTTGTGCTGGGTGCCATCAGTGAGACACTCGCACGGTTCCGCGATGAGGCAGCAGAACCCGAGGCAAAGCCCAAAACGGAGACCACCGCCGTCCCCGCTTCCGGCAAGCAGCCATCAGGCAAGCCTGATGCGCAAGCTGCCCCACCCGCTCCGCGTCCATCGCTGCGGGCGACGAAGACATCCCCCCGGCCAACGGAAAAAATATCCCAAGACGGCACAGAGAACCCGAATCGGGCCCAACCGGCATCGCCGGCTCAACCGTCTGACACTCCAAAAGCAAGTGCAAGAGGTCCCGAATGGCAGCTCATCCGCCTACTTAAAAATCGCTATGCGCTCTTTGACAGTCCGAAAGGGTTGGTCCTACTCCATCTGCGCCACGCCGACCAACGCGTGCGTTTTGAGCGGATAGAAAAGACCTTCGCCGACAGCAGTCCGCCCAGTCAGGGGCTGCTGATTCCCGAGCCGATTGAGCTCGAACCGATGGCCACGGTTACGCTGCAAGAGCACTTGGATTTGCTGAATCGCGGCGGCTTTCGGATCGAGGCTTTCGGTCGAAATTTCTACCGCATCGAGGCGGTGCCCGCCTGGCTGGACCCCTCCGAGGCCGTCAACTTCATTCGGGACATGGTGGATGCGCTGCGCCAAGATCGAAGCGGCCGCTCGAACGACACACTCATGTGGCAAAAAGTAGCCATGTTGGCGGCAGAAGGCAGTTACCAGAAAAACGACCTGATGAACGAGCAGACCGCGCAACAACTGGCGGAAGACTTACTCCACTGCGAGATCCCGCATACTTCACCGGCAGGCAAACCAACCTATCGCGAAACCAGTTGGGCCGAATTTGAGCGGCACTTTGAGTCTTAGTGTGTTATCAGGTATTGAAGAGCCGGTCACCGAAATCGCCTAGACCGGGTAGGATATACTTCTGATGATTGAGCTCACGATCAATTTTTCCGGCGACGACCGGGACATCCGGATGGGCCTCACGCAGGCATGCGATCCCTTCGGGTGCCGCGATCACGCAAATCATGGAAACTTTCTTGGCACCGCTCTGCTTCAACTGATCAACACATTGGACAGCCGAGCCACCCGTCGCCAGCATGGGATCGAGCACAAACACCTGTGAATCCGGATCGAGCTCCGGCATTTTAGCATAATAGCAGCTTGCGACCGCCGTCGACTCATCCCGTTCCAGACCGATGTAGCCGACGCTGGATTCAGGAATCGTCGCCATCGCGTCGTCCAGCATCCCCAGCCCGGCCCGTAAGATCGGCACGAAGACCACCGATCCGGCGATCCGGTAGCCCTCGGCTTCCTCCAGCGGAGTTTGCACGGTGCGCGTTTCCACCTTCAGCGACTTCGCCGCCTCAGCGACCAGAATTTGCGTCATGCCGGAGCAAGCCTGCCGGAAGGCAGAGGCGTCAGTGCTTACATCCCGCAGAATCGTCAGCTGATGTTGTAACAAGGGATGATCGGATAGCTCAGTTACCATGGCTGACTAACAAACTGAAACTGCAGCGGCGAGCAAGTCTGCAAATTGCGGGCGGACACGGACGGCCGTCTCGAAGACCTCCTCATGCGTTAGTGGCTCCTGAGAAATGCCCGCCGCCGCATTCGTGATACAGGAAATCCCTAGCACACGCAGCCCAAGCTGACGAGCGACGATGGCTTCCGGAACAGTGGACATCCCGACCGCATCGGCCCCCAGCGTGGCAAAGGCCCGGATCTCCGCCGGAGTTTCAAAACTCGGCCCCGTCGTCGCCAGATAGACACCCTCTTGCAAGTCCTGTCCATTTACTGCGGCCCACTCGCGCAAGCCCTCGCGCAACTCCGAATCGTAGACCGCCGACATATCGGGGAAGCGCAGCTCATCCTCGCTACAGGGACCGATCAGAGGATTGGTCCCAAAGAAGTTAATGTGATCATTGATCAACATGAAATCACCCGGCGAGAAGTCTCGATTCAGGCCGCCTGCCGCATTCGTGACGATCAGGGTTTTGACCCCCACACGGTGCATCAACCGAATCGGCAACGTCAACTGCGCCATGGTGTAACCCTCATAATAATGGAAACGCCCCTGCATGCAGAGCACCCGCTTGCCGTGGAGCTCACCGTAAACGAACTGCCCCGCATGGCCCGGCACGGTCGAAACCGGAAAGCCCTCGATGTCCTCGTAGGGCAGACGCCCCGCCACCTCGATCCGGTCGTCCGCAAAGAAGCCGAGCCCCGAGCCAAGAATGAGCCCAATCTCCGGTCGATAATTTAAAATTTGCTCAGGTAGATTCATCTTCATGCCAAACGTTCAATAATTAAGGGATGCACTTCCGGCGGCTCCGGCGAGTATTCGAGCGCGTCATCTAGGCGCGTCTTGGCAGCCTTCAGTTTTGCTGGATCATTATAGAAAACGGTTGCCACAACATCACC
>PXBU01000339.1 GCA_003566795.1 Puniceicoccaceae bacterium
CTCGTTGACCGGCACGTTCAGTCGCAGATGCAAGCGGAAGTCGCCATCCGGCAACTCGCGGCGCAGGGGCCGCCAGCCTGCTGGAGTCGTAGCCAGGCGTGTGCCGGTGATGCTGAGCGTCTCCTCCTCAATCGAGATGTCGACGCCATCACGCTTCACGCCAGGCATGAGAACACGGACGTTAAAAGCATCCGCGTTTTCGCTCACATCGTAAGCGGGTCGCCGCCAGAGGCGCTGCTTGGCAGGTGCTTCTCCTGTTTTGCGAGTATCCAGTGTTGTGGTGCTCATGATGTTGGTATCCTTTCTAGTTGAATTGTGTTAACTCACGGTGATTTGGCGCGGCTTGCGTGCTTCTGCCTTCGGCATCGTCACTGTCAGCACACCGTCCTCCAGACTCGCTGCGATCCGCCCCAAATCGACACCATCCGGCACCGAAATCGAGCGCTGAAAGCTCGTTTGAAACTCACTGCCTTCAGACTTCTCTTTGGCGACGCTGCTGATCGTCAGAACTGAATTTTCCAATTCGAGATCCACCTCGTCCTTTTTCAGTCCGGGCAACTCGAAGCGGGCATAGCAGTTATGCTCGTCCTCGTAGAGGTCGGCAGCGGGTTGATTGAAACCAGCCGTGTTCGAGAAAAAATCGTCGAAGAGCGAGGCGGCACGCTCCATCGAGGAACCACCTAGATCAAACAGACGATTAAACGCGGAAACAGCCGGTGTTTGTGGGTATTCATAGCGTATCAGTTTCATAGGATTCTCCTTTCGTTAATAGTTAAAGCGATTATACATATGCATAAAAAATACCAGTTCGCCATCAATACGCATCCTGCTGACTTGTAATATTTTATAAAACATAAGACTCAAATGCATTCAGCTAAACTGAGCCATAATGACTCACTTAAGTAAAACTTTGACTCGCAGTCGAAAAAGAGTCACATATACACTCCAGAAGGTGCAGGGTTTTCGCAGTGAATTAAAACAGAAGATCGCTGGATCGAGTAATAGGGCTTCTTCCAAGGCGCGGGCACGGTTGGGGGCCGGAGAAAATGCAGGCGTTTGGCAAGTCTGTTTTGGAACGCCTGCAGGGCTTTGCTCACACCCCGCGTTCCGCGACGACGCGTTTGATTTCGTCGTAGAGCACCTGTAGTTCCGGCATCTCATGGCCGGCGGCTTGCCCGCGACGTAGCGGCTCGCCCCAGATGGCCTCGACTTCGACCGGACGGTCCCCGAGAAAATCAATCAGCGAAGAAGGCTGATACGCCCCCATCTTTTTCGTCACGTCAAACTGCCCCTGCAGGAAGCTGTCATCGATGCTGTGCCCGCAGGTGGCTGCGGTGGCCTGCAATTCGTCCATCAAGCGGCGGGCGCGGGCCTTCAGGGCAGCATCGGCAAGAATTTGATCGCAGGTGATGGCGCCACCCGCGATCGATAGCCCATTGAAAGGCACGTTCCAGCAGAGCTTCCGCCAGAGGGCGGCATCGAGCACGGGGGAGAAACGCGTCGTCACACCGGCGGTGCTGAAGGCCGCAACCGCTGGTTGCGCAAGTTCCGGCCAACGGTCGCCGAGCGAACCGATTTCAACGCGACCGGGGTGGTAATTTTCGACCACTCCGGGTGCGACGCGATTGACGCAGACGAAGCATAAGCCGCAAAGAATCGGATTCTCCGGAAAATGCCGGGCGTAGAACTCGGCGTTGCCCATGCCGTTCTGGAGCGTGAGGATCGTTGTCCGTCCCGGTTCGACCAGTGCTTTCAGCGGCTCAATAAGCTGCTCATTGACGGTTGATTTTGCGGCGATGAGAACCCGGTCAACCGGCCCAATGTCCGACGCCCCTGTCGCCACCGAGCTCGGGCGGATCGCAGTCTCGCCCAACACTTCGCCGGTTTTAGCCTCAACCCTGGCAATGATAATCCCCTGGGCCTTGAGCGCAGCCGCATCATTGCGAGCCAGCACGTGGAGCTGCTGTCCATCAGCGGCCAGCAGCCCACCGTAGTAGAGCCCCACGGCACCCGGCCCGACCAGAGCAAAGGACTGTGCTTCGGTAATCACTAGAGCTTATGGAGCGAGCTATCGGCGGCCTCTTTTGCGTGCACCGGGTAGTCGAGCGTGAAGTGCAGGCCACGACTCTCTTTGCGCTGCAGTGCACAATCGATGACCAGCTGCGCCACCAGTATCATGTTGCGCAGTTCGAGCAGGCTTTCATCCACCTTAAAGTTCCAGTAGTATTCGTTGATCTCACGCTCCAGCGTATGGATGCGGGTACGGGCACGCTCCAAGCGTTTGGTGCTGCGGACGATGCCGACGTAGTCCCACATAGTGCGCTTCATTTCGTCCCAGTTATGCAGGAGCACGACGCGCTCATCGGAGTCCCGCACATCGCCGTCGGCCCAGGCGGGTAGCTCGATGGCACCCTGAACTGCGCTTTCGAGATAGCCCAGCACGGCTGTCGCGCCACGATTTGCCATCACAACCGCTTCCAAAAGCGAATTACTGGCAAGCCGGTTGGCGCCATGCAGGCCGGTGCAAGCCACCTCGCCACAGGCATAGAGACCGGACAACGAAGTCTCCGCATCGAGATTGGTTTTCACGCCGCCGCAGAGATAGTGCGCCGCTGGCACCACCGGGATCATCTCTTTCTCCAGCGAGAGCCCCTGTTTGGCACAGTAGTCGTAGATATTCGGGAAGCGCTCATGCAGCGTCTGGATACCGATGGGCCGGGTGTCGAGCCACACATGGCGGGCGCCGGACTGCTTCATCTCAGAATCAATCGCACGTGCCACGATATCGCGCGGTGCCAGATCCTTGCGCTTATCATAGCGCTCCATAAAGGCCTCACCGTCGAGATTGCGCAGGATCGCGCCCTCCCCGCGCACGGCCTCGCTTATCAGGAAGCGGTTGGAATCACGCGTGTAAAAAGCGGTGGGGTGAAACTGAATAAACTCCAGATTGCGCACCTCAACCCCGGCGCGATAGGCCATGGCTATCCCGTCACCCGTAGCGATAAAGGGATTGGTGGTGTAAAGATAGATCTGCCCGATACCGCCGGTGGCGAGCATCACAGCACCGGCCTCGAAGGTCTCAACTTTGTCGCTACGGGTGTCGAGCGCGTAGAGTCCCAGCACGCGGTTTTCACCGGGC
>PXBU01000041.1 GCA_003566795.1 Puniceicoccaceae bacterium
GAAGTAGCTGGGGGGAGGGCCCGGCTCAGTCCGGGGCGCGATGGTGCAATCGGTGCCGCTCTTGCCTGCGCGGTCCAGGCGGAGCTGGACCCTCCCGCGGTCGGCACTGGTATTTCTTCAAATAAGTTTTTATACTTAATTCGGAAGTTAGAAAATTAACTGTTTCTGGCATGATAATTAACGTTCATTCACGGTTCAACTCCCCTCTTCAGCCATCTGAGTGGCGATGGCGCGTGCGTTGCCGTTCTTGCCTGCGCGGTCCAGGCGGAGCTGGACCCTCCCGCGGTCAAGCCAAGCCCCCATCTTTCCGTGCTGGATAAATCCCGATTTTGACACTACATTCTCCAGCATGAAATCTTTCTACCTCCTGTTTTTTGCGGCCTGTGGGCTGGCGCTCGCCGGTTGCGCCTCCTCGCAGAACCAGCGCATCTCCCAAAACCAGGCGCTCTTCGACAGCTACACGCCCGAGGAGCGCCGACTGATCCGGATGGGGCAAGTCGCGGTCGGCTTTGATCAGGAGCAGGTGCGCATGGCCCTCGGGAGTCCCGGTCGGGAAACGACGGTCGACACGTCGGCAGGCAAGCAGATCGTCTGGGAATACCGCGAGCTACGGCCCTCACTGGGTGTTTCCGCCGGTGGCGGCATCGGCACCAGCGGGCGCAGCGGCATGGGTATCGGCACCGGCGTCGGGGTAAGCCCGGACCGGACCAAGTTGCTCAAACGGATCGAGTTCGACCGGCAGACGGGCAATGTTAGTAAAGTGGAATCGTATGACTAGTGGTATGAAGAGTCTCCGCTACACGCCACAAGACCTCTCGACTCGCCTGCGCTGGGAGGAGCTGGACCAGGACTACCTGCGCCAGCTGATCGGGCTGGCCAAGATCGAGGATCTCGCTGGAGCGGGACTGGCGACTCGACCAGAACGCTTGGGTGATGTCACCACCACGCTGATGCCGGAAGGTGCCTGCGGGCATGCCCGGCTGGTGGCGCGCGAGTCGATGGTCGTCTGTGGGCTCGGGCTGGTGGCGATGACGTTGCAGGCGTATTCGAGCGACTGTGAGTTCACGGCCTCCTGCTGTGATGGCGACTCCGTGAGGCCGGGCGACGTGCTGGGCATCCTGCAGGGCGATGCGGGCACGATGCTGCAAGCAGAGCGGGTCCTACTTAATTTCCTGCAACATCTGTCCGGGGTCGCGACGGAGACGCGGTTTTATGTCGAGGCGCTGGGCGATAGCCCCACTGCTTTACTGGATACGCGCAAGACTCTGCCCGGCTACCGCGTGTTACAAAAATACGCCTTTGCCTGCGGCGGCGGCGTCAACCACCGCATGGGTCTCTTCGACCGCGTAATGCTTAAGGATAATCACCTGGAAGTCGCCGGGGCGACTGGCGGCAAACGCTTGGCCGATGCGGTGGCGCTGGCCCGCAAGACCTGTGCGGATTTACCGATTGAAGTGGAGGTGGACCGGATGGACCAGATCGGACCGGTCCTCGCAGCAGGTGCGGACATTATTTTACTGGATAACTTTTCAACCGACGAGCTGAAAGTTGCGGTGGAGCGTATCGACGGTGCCGCCTGCAGCGAGGCCAGTGGCGGGATCCAACTGGATGCCCTGGCCGCGCTGGGGCAGCTCGGGCTGGACTTCATCTCAACCGGTGCCCCGGTGCACCAAAGTCGATGGAAGGACATCGGATTGGACTGGGGATGAGCGGCGGGGGAGTAACATTTTCTTCGCAGGCGGTGAACCGGGACAGCGTCGTGATTTTGCAAGCCCTGCTGGAGGCGGGGCAGGCTTTCGTGTCGGGCAGCTTGCTGGCGCAGCAGCTCGGCGTCTCCCGTCCCGCCGTGCACGGCAAGCTGGACAAGCTGCGCGGGGAGGGCTTCGAGGTGGAAGCGGTGCGCAACCGGGGCTACCGCATCCTCCGGCTCCCCGAGGTGCTCCACCCCGCCCTGCTGCGTTGTGCGCTCGACCAGCGCGGTAGCCGGATCGGGCTGCATTATTTCCCGGAGATCGACAGCACCAACAGCGAAGCCGAGCGGCGCATTGCCTCCGGCGAGCCCAGCCCCTTTGCCATTGTCGCGGGTTGCCAGACCCAGGGGCGCGGTCGCCTCGGCCGGGTTTGGGAGAGCGGCTCTGCCGAAAATCTTTACCTTTCGCTCTGCTTCGAGCCGAGGATCCCGCCCCAGCAGCTTCAGCATTTCACGCTCTGGGCCGGGATTTGCATCTGCCGGGCACTCCAGCACTTCGTGCCGCAGGCACCCTTGAAAATCAAATGGCCGAACGATTTGCACTGCAAGGGCCGGAAATTTGCCGGGATGTTGACCGAGGCGAAAATTGATGCCGACGGTATTCGCAGCATCGTCTTTGGATTGGGACTGAACATCAACAGCAACCCCAACGAATTTCCGGGGGAAATCCGCTCGCTAGCTACCAGCCTGTATGCGATTCATGGGGAGCCGCTAGCCCTGAATGAAGTGACCGCCGCCGTGATCTGTGCCATTGAGGAAGCGTATGCCATTAGTATTGGTAATTTGGTGACGCATACGTCACTCGCGGAGGCTTGGCAACCACTGGATGCGCTGGCCGGGCACGAGGTAACTGCAATCGCTGGTGACCGGGCAATCACCGGTATTGCGGCGGGCATCGACGAGAGTGGTGCCCTGCTGCTGCGGGGCGCGGACGGTGCCAGCCAGCCAATCCGTGCAGGAGACGTGACTTTGAAAAAATGAAAACGCTCACCATTGATGTCGGTAATACCAGCACCCACTACGGCCTGGTGGAGGGCCGTGTGGTCACGCAGGTGGGGCACTTCTCCACCGCAGAACTGCGCGATGGACCCTCGCCGCAATTCGCCGCGTTGTTGGCCCCGCTCTTGGCCGAGGCCGCCGCCGTGGCTTTTTGCTCGGTGGTGCCCGCCGTCAATGCGAATCTCCGGGCCAGTCTGGGCACAGCCGAGCTGCCGGTTTTTCAACTTACTCACGAGACCTGCTGTGGACTGGAACTGGTCTACCCCAAGCCGGAGGAGATCGGGCAGGACCGGATTGCCAATGCCATCGCGGCTCAGGAATACTATGGCATCCCGGCGGTGGTGATCGATATGGGCACGGCGGTGACCTTTGATATTGTCTCAA
>PXBU01000226.1 GCA_003566795.1 Puniceicoccaceae bacterium
GGACACGCCACGGGTGGTGGTTCGTGGCGTGCTCGCTTGTCGAGCGCCGTTGTGGTGGCGAATGGTCGGGGCTGGTTGATCTGGACCTTCGACTTTCGAAACTTGTAGCCGAACTCCCGGTTGCCACAGAACGTTCTGCCCCATCGGAAAACTCCCCAGAGCCTCCGAACGTTCGGCGGGTGCCGCACAGCTGCACCCCTACGGATAGACTGTTTCTCAAAAGTTTTGGCGGTAAGGGAAGCACCCCGCCTGTCGGCACCTCTCTATCGGAGCAGGAGGGGAATTTAATCTGCGATTACTTTTGAGAAATGCTACAAGTGGCTCGGCGTCGCCTTTCGTGGTATTATTCTGCCGTAAATTATTCTGCCCTCACCCGAGCTGCGGTCATTCTCGGATTTTTCGGCAGCGAATCTCATGCTCTCGGGCATAATCCGTTGACAGCCATGTCGAAATACTCTTTCAACCCCAACTTTCACACCGAAGGCACTTCACTCTGAAGTTCATTCGGAATTTAACCCGATCCAGAAAAAGGTCGATTCCATGCCAGCTAAAAAAGCCAAACCAGCCAAGAAGAAGACTGCCGCCAAGGCAGTAAAATACAGCTATGACTTCGGTAAGAAGACCGATGGTAGCGCGAAACTCCGTGAACTCCTGGGGGGCAAAGGTGCCAACCTCGCCGAGATGGCCCGTATTGGCCTTCCCGTGCCTCCGGGCTTCACCCTGACTACCGAAGTCTGCACTTACTACTATGCGAACGGTCGCAAGTATCCAGCGACTCTGGAAAAGGAAGTCAAAGCTTCCGTCGCCACGATTGAGAAGGAAGTCGGCAAAAAACTCGGTGCCGAGAAAAAGCCGCTGCTGCTATCGGTTCGTTCCGGTGCCCGCGAGTCGATGCCGGGCATGATGGACACCATCCTCAACCTGGGCCTGAACGACCGCACAGTTAAAGCGCTGGCGAAGGAAGCTGGCAACGAGGCTTTCGCTTACGACTGCTACCGCCGCTTCATTCAAATGTATGGTGACGTGGTCATGGGCGTGCAAGCGATTGGTGAGAACGACCACTGCCCGTTCGAAGAGGCACTGGAAAAACTCCGCAATGAAGTCGGTGTCGAATTCGACAATCAACTCTCTGCCGCAGACCTGAAGGAGCTGATCAAGCGCTACAAAGCGATCATCAAGCGTCGCACCAACTCTGCCTTCCCGCAGGATGCCTACGAGCAACTCTGGGGTGCGGCGAGTGCTGTCTTTAATTCCTGGCAAAATGAGCGTGCGATTCTCTACCGCCAGAAATACAACATTCCTGCCGAGTGGGGCACCGCCGTGAACATCCAGGCCATGGTCTTTGGTAACATGGGCAGCGACTGCGCCACTGGCGTGGCCTTTACCCGTGACCCCGCCAATGGCGAAAAGGTATTCTACGGCGAGTATTTGATCAACGCCCAGGGTGAGGACGTCGTCGCCGGTATCCGCACCCCCAATCCGATCGCCCAGCTGAAGGAGGAAATGCCGAAAGCCCACGCCGATCTGGAAGCCGTCCGCAAGAAGCTCGAGAAGCACTTCAAGGACATGCAGGACTTTGAGTTCACCGTCGAGAACGGCCAGCTCTACATGCTGCAAACACGTAACGGCAAGCGCACCGGTCTGGCCGCAGTTCGTATCGCGGTCGAACTGAACAAGGAGAAACTGATCAATCAGCAAGTCGCCTTGAAAAAAATCCCGGCCGATTCGATCTCCTCACTGCTGGTGGCCGTCTTCGACCCCGCCGCAGTCAAGAAGGCCAAAGTGCTGACAACTGGCCTGCCCGCCGGACCCGGCGCCGCTGCGGGTAAGATTTGCTTCTCCGCCGACAAGGCCGAAGCAGTTGCCAACTCAGGTGGTCACGCCGTCCTCTGCCGGGTGGAAACGACACCGGAAGACCTGCGGGGGATGATCGCTGCCGACGGTATTCTCACCTCCCGCGGTGGTGTCTCCTCGCACGCAGCGCTGGTCGCTCGCCAGATGAACAAGGTCTGCGTCTGCGGTGCCGCTGAAGTCAAAATCAACTACGCCAGCGGGACCCTGACGATTGGTAATAAGACATTCAAGGATGGCGACTACATCTCAATCGATGGCACCACTGGTGAAATCTTTGAGGGCTCAATTAAGACCGCCCCCTCGGAAGTCGACCAGGTGCTGAATGGCAAGTTGAAGGCCGAGGACAGCTACACCTACCAGCTGTTCGCGCAAGTGATGGCTTGGGCCGACAAATACCGCAAGCTGGGTGTCCGGACCAATGCTGATTCGCCCGAGCAAGCGACTGCCGCCGTGGCACTGGGTGCTGAAGGTATCGGCCTCTGCCGCACGGAGCACATGTTCTTCGAAGGTGACCGCATCACCTACATGCGCCAGATGATTCTCGCGACTGACGAGAAGGAGCGCCGCGCGGCCCTCAAGAAGCTGCTGCCCTTCCAGCGCAAGGACTTCACCGGTCTGTTCAAAGCAATGGGCGGCCGTCCGGTGACCGTGCGTCTGCTGGATCCACCTCTTCACGAGTTCCTGCCTCACGATGAGTCGTCCAAGCGCGAGCTGGCCAACTCCCTGGGGCTGGATGTTGATGTGATCTCCCAGCGGGTTCATGCCCTGCACGAGGCCAACCCGATGCTGGGCCACCGTGGTTGCCGGCTGGGCATTTCCTACCCGGAAATCACCGAGATGCAGGCGCAGGCCATCTTCGAAGCGGCGGCGGCCTGCTACAAGCTGAAGAAACCCGTCAAGGTGATTCCAGAGGTGATGATCCCGCTGGTTGGTTTCGCCGATGAGCTCAAGCACCAAGTCGAAGTTGTTCACCGCGTCGCGGCTGAAGTGATGGAGAAGAAGAAGGTTAAGTTCAAATATCTCGTCGGCACGATGATCGAAGTGCCGCGCGGTGCCCTCACCGCAGATGAGATCGCTGAGACGGCTGAATTCTTCAGCTTCGGCACCAACGACCTGACGCAAACCGGTCTCGGCATGAGCCGTGACGACGCCGGTTCCTTCCTCGGCAAATACAAGGACCTCGACATCATGTCGCAGAACCCATTCGCCTCGATCGACGCCAAGGGTGTCGGCCAACTCGTGGAAATCGGAGCGCAGAAGGGCCGCAAGACCAA
>PXBU01000002.1 GCA_003566795.1 Puniceicoccaceae bacterium
CAACGCTCGGAAGCTGGCTTGCCAGAGCGGGGCGGAACGAACGTTCGGAGTGCTTGCTGAAGCAGCGCACTACGGCCCGGCGGCAGCACCATCACAAAAGACCCTCACCGGCCCTTGCCGCAACGCTCGGCAGCTGCCTTGCCAGAGCCCGGCGGAACGAACGTTCGTAGTGCGCAGCTTCAGCAAGCACTCGCATCGGCCCGCTGGCAGCACCACCACAAAAGCCCCTCACCGCCACTTGCCGCAACGCTCGCAGACCTACCTTCCATAATGCTGGACCATGCTTCGGCTGGGATTAACGTGGAGGAGTCTCAAGGAGTGAGCGGGGGAAGCGAACGGAGTTGAGACCTCCGACTGGATATGGATTCCAGCGTGCCCGGTGGGGGCGAATCCGGCAAGTGCCTTCTCTTTCCTTAGACCCTTTTATTGATTCACAACCGCTTCGCTAGAGAGCCCTTTCGGGCGAGGTTGGGGAGAGGCTTCACGCGGTATGTCATTCTCTTTCTCCCTTCCTCCCTGCCTCTAGCGCAGCGGTTGTAAAATCCATTCTTTTTCCCATATCCGCTGAGGACGCTGAGTGCTCGCCGAGCCGGGTTCTTTTCTCTCTTTGAGTGCTCCGCATACCTCTGCGGTAGTCACTCACCGCCGTGAGAATGTGGATCCTGTTAGCCCAACCGTAGTGCGCAGCTTCAGCAAGCACTCGCATCGGCCCGATGGCAGCACCACCGCAAAAGACCCTCACCGCCACTTGCCGCAACGCCCGGAAGCTGCCTTGCCAGAGCGGGGCGGAACGAACGTTCGGAGTGCTTGCTGAAGCAGCGCACTACGGCGGGGCGGAACGAACGTTCGAAGTGCTTGCTGAAGCGGCGCACTACGGCTGCCCCAAAAAAAGCCTCCGTGCCGGTGCCTCCGTGGTAAAACCCAACCACCCGCTGTCGCTGGAGGCTTGGTCTCTGCCCTCCGGCTTCCGACATCCGGCCTCCTCACTCGGTGGTAAAAATCGAGGCGGGCAAGCCTTCCGAGTTTACCAAATTGGCCGTTACGGGGTTGGCGGCCCAGGCGTAGCGCGCGGCGGTGGGGTGGCTGACCTCGGGGTGCGAGATTACCACATAGTCCTCGTGCATCGCGGCCTGCGCCCAGTGCCAAGTGCCCTCCCCGTCCTGAATTTCGAAATGTTGCAGGGGCTCGCCATCGCGAGTGTCGAGCCCCGCACCGGTGTGTGAAAAGCGAACATAAACACGGTCATCGATGATGCGATGCTCGCTATATAAGGGGCCGGATCGGATCACGTCTTTACCATACTCATCCGCCAGTGCCCAGCGTGCCAGTCGGTCGCCCACATCGTATTTGTTCAGAGGGTGGATGTCGTTGCCGTCGCCGATGTCGTTGGCCACGACCATGCCGGTTTTGGGCAGGGCCAAAGCGAGGCGCTGATGGTTTTGCACCACCGCCCAGGGGTCGTTGGTGCCCGGCTCTGTGACTGGCCGCTTGTAGTTGGCCAGTTGCACCCAGAGGTAGCGAAAGTCGTCGCCCCACTGTTCGCGCCAATCCTGAATTTTCAGCTCAAACAAGCTTCGATATTCAAGTGCCCGCTCAAGGTTGCCAGCATTGGACTCACCCTGATACCAGATCACCCCGCGGATGGTAAAGCCCACGAAAGGATGGATCATCCCGTTCCAGATAGTCGTCGGCTGGCTGGGGTCTTGGCCCGGCTCGGGGCGCATCGTTGGCTTGCCGGGCCTTCTGCCGACAGATTCTCCGGCATCCGATCTGGCTTGCCAGCGCTCCAGCCGTTGTTGATAGCGCTGGAGGTTGACCTGCTCGAAACGCTCGCGGGCGGCTATCGGATCGTAGGTCGCGATGGCCTCGTCGTGCTTTGCGAGCGCTTTCTGACCTAAGGGGATGCTTGCCAACGCCTCACGGCGGATAAAGGGCTCGATCGGCCGGCCACCCCATGCCGATGTGATGATGCCAACCGGGACGCCCAACTCGGCGTGAAGCCGTTTGGCATAAAAGTACCCCACCCCGGAAAATTCGCCCGCGGTTTCCGGGGTGCAAACGGTCCACTCCCCCACCGTGTCATCGCGGGGCGTGGCGTCCGCGACCGACGCGGCCCGGAAGTGCCGAATCTCCGGGTAATCCGCCGTTCGAATCGCTTCCTGCTGCGGATCGAAGCGCTTGAGGGGCCAGTTCATATTCGACTGGCCGGAGGCAAACCAGACCTCCCCCACCAACACATCGTCGAATTGCAGCGTTTCCCGGCCAGCAGTAATGGATAAGGTCGCTCCCACCGCAGAGGCCTCCACCACAGGGAGCTTTAGCGACCACGTGCCCTGCGCATCCGCGCGGGTCTGTGCCGTATTCCCGGCGAAAGTCGCCGTCACCTCCGCACCGGGGGATGATTGCCCCCAAAGTTTAACCGGCTTGTCGGCCTGCAACACCATGTGGTCGCCAAAAAAAGCGGGCATGGCAAGCTCAGCGGCAGCGGCGTTCACCATCAAAAGGGCGGATAATAACGATAATAGAAATGTTTTTTTCATAATGGGTAAGACGGAACTGCCCGTAACAATCGAATTTAAATTCGATAGGTATGCGTCAGGAGACTTCTGAAAACCTGCCCCTGGGTAGCTATCGCTTACTCAGGGGCAGGCTTTCAGGTTTTGGCCAATTTTCTTCAAAAATCGATCATTTTCTTTAAATCTAATCTTTTCAGAAGTATCCCCTAAATATGATAAATATGCCTATCTCTCACGCCATTTTCGTCCGTGAAACAGTATAAATTGAGAATTAATTTGCAATTTACGAACCTAAAACCAACCGTCCTGTCCTAACATTCAAAGAAGCACCTATTCATTCCGACACCCAAACCACCATTATGACACGTATCCGAAGCATCACTCTCGCCCTCCTCGCCCTGCTCGCCCTCCCGGCGCTGGCAGCAGCGGAGTCCCTCAAGCTGCATGCTGTGTTCACCGACCACATGGTCATCCAGCGTGACAAGCCGATCAAAATATGGGGCTGGGCCCAGCCGGGCCAGACGGTCTATGTGAAGTTCGGCGAGGAGACGACTCAGACACAAGTTGGCGCGGCCACTCATGTCGAGGTTTATGGCATGTCTGAGGAGTATG
>PXBU01000241.1 GCA_003566795.1 Puniceicoccaceae bacterium
TCGGGAAAGGCCGGCAAGCTGTGTGGTATGCGCAGGGTCGAGTTCCTGTTGGCCGCGAGTCGAGCCGGCGTGGCAGTCGTTGATCTGGAAAACGCCGAGCTGACAGACGAATTCAGCTGATACTGCTGGACCGCGCTCTGCGCGAGGGCATCCCTTACAAGACGCTCATGGCCAGCGTTCTGCAGAATTTAGGTACATGAGACGTTGGCCGCGTCATGACAAGCTTCGAACAGCGATATATCGTTTGACACTTAACGCACGGCACTATAAAATGCAACGGTGATCAAAACCTTTGCGGACAAGGCTACCAAGGACCTCTTCGAAGGCAAAGGCTGCCACCGACAGTTCCGAGCTTTTCAATCTGCCGCTGAGCGCAAGCTCACCATTCTGGATATGGCCGCTTCCATCCTTGATCTGGAATCCCCACCGGGAAACAGGCTGGAAAAACTGAAAGGAGACCGGGAGGGCCAATGGTCGATCCGGATTAACCAGCAGTGGCGACTGGTTTTCCAATGGGATGAAACGGCCCAATCAGCCTATGCCGTGAAAATTGTCGATTACCACTGAACCCATTAAACGAGGACCATGAATATGCAGACCACAGGCAACGGCATGCGGCCGGTTCATCCGGGTGAAATCCTGCGCGAGGAGTATCTGGCGCCATTGGATATGAGCGTCAATGCACTGGCCAGGGCTTTGAGAGTGGATACCGCGCGCATGAACGAAATCGTACGCGAGCGACGGCGGATTACTCCGGATACCGCCCAGCGTCTGGCACGCTACTTGACCACGACACCACAGTTCTGGCTCAACCTGCAGATGCAGCATGACCTGAAAACATTCCAGGCCAGCGCCGAAGCGGCCGAAATCAACCGAGACATCCGGCCACGCAAGACGGAAGCGGCTTAATGTCATTCAGGGCCGCCACTGGTGGCCGGTTCAGAGTGTTCTTGGAAGGACAGGCACGAATTGCACCTGACGTGACGCATTCGTCATCAACCGAAAGCCGCCACATCGCAAAAGGCCAGGTTGATGGCCGCTCGCTGTTTGTGGCGTTTGTTCTGCGGGTGCGTCGCATCCGGCCGATCAGCGCCCGCTATATGCACGAAAAAGAGGCCCGTAGATATGAAGCGAGTACCTGAGTTTAAGTCCGACGCAGAGGCCGAGGCGTTTCTGGAACAAGATCTGTCTGGCCTGGACTTTGAACAATTCAAGCCGATGCGCTTTGAGATCGCGCAGAAGGATGCCGTGCTGACGCTGCGCATTCCTTCACCCCTACTGGAGGCGGTGCGGGCGAAAGCCAGGGCACAGGGAGTGCCCTACGCACGCTATGTCCGGATGCTGCTGGAAGCGGATTTACAGAACAACCGCTGATCTGGCCGGCCGACCGGAATACGGCGCGCGAGGACAAGCGCGCCAATTTCCTTATCAGCAGTCGAGACTTGGAACTTCTGCACGCCCGCGCCCTGCGCGAGGGTATCCCCTGTCAGACGCTCATGACCGGAATCCTGCACAGGTATGTGCATGGGAATTTTGGGGCGCGGTAGCGACGACTTCTCAACCTGCCGTATAATTTCAGCGACTCAGCCGTATCAAGGTTCATTATGAAAGCCGAAACCGCCAAGCTGACCATTCGCCTGCCCAAGGCCCATATCGAGGCCGCTAAAGATTACGCCCGCGCGCACGGCATCACTCTGACCGAACTGGTTGATCGGCAGTTGCGAAGCCTGGAACAAGGCGGTGGACACATCAGCGAAGCCATACAGGAAATTTCGGGTCTGTTACCGAAGGATCTGGACGCACGGGCGACCTATGATGCTTATCGTGCAGAGAAATATCGCTCGTGATCCTGGTGGATCTGAATGTGGTCCTGGACGTGGTGCAATACCGGCAGCCCCACTATCAGGCTTCTGCATCCATACTAGACCAGGTCGTTCAAGACCTGGAAATCGGCGTGGTTTCGGCCCATGCGGTGACCACGCTGCATTATTTGATGGGTCGCTATCGGGATCGGACTCAGGCCGACAAGCTGGTTGATTGGCTGTTGCGGTACTTCGATATAGCGACGGTCGGTGTGAGCGAGCTGCGAAGAGCTCGAGCCCTGAACTGGCCCGATTTTGAAGACGCGGTGGTTGCAGCGGCGGCAGAAAACCATGGCTGCATTGCCATCGTGACCCGCAATCTGCCCGATTTCGAAAACTCGCCAGTCCCTGCGCTCACCCCCGAGGAGTGGCTCAGCCACCGGAGCTGAAGCCCGGGCACCATTGAATCCAGCTTTTTTTGTCGTGCCGAGCGCGGAATATTGGTGCAAAGCAAAGAGCGATCAGGCCGCCCGCGGCGTCACCTCTCGATCCAGTCGTTCGGCCAGATCAAGCGCGGCCTTCTCCAGATCATGGTGACTTTGCAGGTTCAGCCACGACTGGGCATCGACCTGAAAGTATCGACCCAGACGAAGCGCCGTATCCGCCGTGATGGCGCGCTTGCCGTGTACGATTTCGTTGATCCGACGCGGTGACACGCTGATCGCCTTGGCCAGAGCGTACTGAGTCAGACCCAGGGGTTTCATGAAGTCTTCCAGCAAGATCTCGCCGGGATGAATGGGTGGCATGGGTTCCGAGGTCATCTGAAGTCCTCGGTTGAAGCCGGGCATCTGCTGGATATCCTGAGCCATCCGAATCAGGACCGCTATCCAAGGCAGAAACTGCTGGTCATCAAGCTGCGGCGCTACGCATGGCTGGTGCCCATGGTCGAATCGGATGGCGGCTTTTTTCTGATCACCGCCTTCCCCAGCCGCAAGGCGACTCGAAAGTATCTGGAGAAACACGATGAAGGATGAACTGACCACAGAAGAACGCGAGCTGCTGCACTCCTGGGAGCAAGGCGAATGGCAGTCCGTGGCGGATGCCGAGCCGCTCGACCGCTACCGCCAGGCCGCCCGGAATACGGCACGCAAGGACAAGCGCGTCAACATCCGGATCAGCAGCCAGGACTAAGGAACTACTGCAAGCCCGGGCCCTGCGCGAGGGCATCCCCTACCAGACGCTCATGGCCAGCATTCTGCAAACGACAATCACCCTATCCGATGAGGCGCTGGAAGATGCTAAGATCCTTTTCATGTATAAA
>PXBU01000136.1 GCA_003566795.1 Puniceicoccaceae bacterium
CAAACTACACACTATGAAAAACAAAATTGCACTCGCATCCGCAGCATTGATTGCGGCTTCAAGCGTTTCGCAGGCGGAGATCGTTATCAACGATTTCCTCTCCTTCGAAGGCTTTGTTGACATGTCCTATTCGCACTCCGACGCTAAGTGGGATACGGATGGTACCTTCGGCGGTCCCACTGACCGTAAGCAGTCCACTAACAACTTTGCTGTCGACCAAGTCGAAATCAGCTGGTTGTTCGATTTTGATCCGGTAACGGCTCAAATTGACACCACCTACATCGCTAACGGTGGTTTAACCACTATGGGCTACAATGACAACATTGAGCAAGCCTTCGTGACCTACCACATGGAAGAGGGCGCGATCACTGCTGGTCGTTTCTACTCCATGCTCGGTTTCGAAGCCTTCAAAGCTCCGGGCCTCTATCAGTATTCCACTGCTTATGAGTCCGAGTATCTTGGTGATCTGAGCATGCTCCCCTCTGGTGGTCAAGGTGTGAAATACACCTACAATGACGACAGCTTCTTCTTCGGCGTTTCTTTGCTGGATACCACCTTTGGTTTCGACCAAAACCGTCTCGGCGGTCGCGGAAACAGCTCCTGGGCGGTTGAAGTGGCTGGTGCCTACATGATGGACGAAGGTTTGACCTTCTTCCTCGGTGGTGCCTATGAGGACGCGGATCAAGATGGTTTCGGTCGCGCAATCGACGACGCATGGGTTATCAACGGCTACGTCACCTATGAAATGGGTGCTTGGTTGTTTGCCGCTGAAACGTACTACGGTCAAATGGACCTGGATGGTGATGGTGTTGTCGCCGTTGACGGCAAAGACAAGGTATGGGCAGGTTTGCTGATGGCCAACTTCGCTTACAGCGATGACGCTTCGGTGACCGGTCGTTACTCCTACTCACGCTTCGACAACGACCAGTTGGTTGGCTCGAACAAGCCTGCTTTCCACAAGTGGACACTGGCTCACAACTATGCCTTCACCGACAACCTCGGTCTGGTAACTGAGTACAGCTACATCAACGGCAACAGCGATATGGACAAGTATCGCGAGCACCTTGCTGCTGTGGAGCTGATCTTCACCTTCTAATTTAGTTTTAAACTAAATTTTTCTTTAAGCCCCCCGGTCGGACGACCGGGGGGCTTTTTGTTGCATCGTGGTTTAACTGTGATGATTATTTGCAGGGATTCGAGCCTACCGAAGTAGGGATTAAAATTCTAGCCTGTCCCTAAATTTTTGCCGGATAGGTGTGGACGGCGGGCAAATTTGCGCGACATGCGCAAGCGCAGTCCCTACTTGTTGTGTGCCGCGATGGATGATCCCAGGGGAAGAAAGAGAGCACAGGGGTTTTATTTGGATTTGGAACCAGCTCAGTATTCATCCTTGCACCCGTCATCTCATATCCCTTATTCCATATCCCATCTTTAACATGCCTTGCTCATCGGGCGTTCATGCCACAGGGCTTCAAATTTATCTCAAATCATACACCTTATGAAAATTGTTCTCGCATACTCGGGAGGCCTCGACACCTCCGTTCTCGTTAGCTGGCTCAAGCAGCACTACTCCGCCGAAATCATTACCTTCGCGGCCGATGTCGGCCAAGAGGAAGAGCTGGATGGCCTGTCGGAAAAGGCCAAGGCCACCGGCGCCTCCGCCCACTACACGGTGGATCTGGTGGAAGAATTCGCGCGCGACTTCATCTACCCGATGATGCGGGCCAATGCGATTTACGAGGGCCAGTATTTCCTGGGCACGTCGATAGCGCGTCCGCTCATCGGCAAGGCGCACGTCGAAATCGCCGAGAAAGAGGGGGCGGATGCGGTATCGCATGGTGCCACCGGCAAGGGCAACGACCAGGTGCGCTTCGAGCTGGCCTATGCCGCACTTGCGCCGAAGCTGCAGATTATTTCTCCCTGGCGGATGCAGGTGTTTCGGGATGCCTTTCCCGGGCGGACAGAGATGATCGACTATTGCCGCGAGCACGGCATCAACGTCGAAGCCAGCGCCTCCAAGCCCTACTCGATGGATCGCAACCTGCTGCATATCTCCTACGAGGCCGGCATCCTGGAGGACCCCTGGTTTGATCCGACGACCGACGACAACAAGAGCATGTATAAGCTGACTACCGCCCCCGAGGACGCCCCGGACGAGGCGCAATACGTGGAGCTGGATTTCGAGCAGGGCGACTGTGTGGCGGTGGATGGTGTGGCCATGAATCCGGCACAAGTGGTCAAGCATTTGAATAAACTGGCCGGCAAGCACGGCATCGGCCGCGTCGATATCATCGAGAATCGCTTTGTGGGCATGAAGAGCCGGGGGGTCTATGAGACGCCGGGCGGCACTATCCTGATGCATGCTCACCGCAATATGGAGAGCCTGACCATGGACCGCGACTTG
The DNA here is from genome assembly GCA_003566795.1 of Puniceicoccaceae bacterium. GTDB lineage: Bacteria > Verrucomicrobiota > Verrucomicrobiia > Opitutales > Coraliomargaritaceae > Coraliomargarita_B. The sequence continues at coordinate 2,405 of PXBU01000136.1, forward strand.
ATGCATCTGCGCGACGGGCTCATCCCGCAATACGCCAAGTTAATTTATAACGGCTTCTGGTATGCGCCCGAGCGCGAGGCCTTGCAGGCACTGATCGACGATTCGCAGAAGACGGTGACCGGCACGGTGCGCTTGAAGCTCTACAAGGGCACCATCACCACGGTCGGCCGCAAGTCCCCGCTCTCGCTCTACGACGAGAACATTGCTTCGATGGAGGGCGTGGCCAGCGACTACAATCCTGACGACGCCAGCGGGTTCATCCGCCTGAATGCCCTGCGCCTGCGCCGTCGCGCCCTCGCGCAGGGCGGCCCCGAAATCGCCTCCGAAAGTCAGCTTAAGAAAAGCTGACTCGGAGTGGCCCTATTTAGGTTCTGCTTCTTCTTCCGGCTCCAGTTCTGGCCCGTTATCAGACGATTTTTTGGTGATCGAGCTGCTGGCTTCCATGCGGCCGCTCTTGAAGCCCGTCGCCACAATATTGATCCGCCCCAGGTTTTCGATACCGAGGTTTTCGGTCAATGCTTTGCGCAGATGCGTCTGTAGCATTTCTTCGATCGTGCGCAGCTGCCCGCCACTGGCGAGTTTCAGGCGAACTTCGAAATGAGTGACACCGCCCTTGATCTGCATCCGGACATGCGGTTTGGAGACTTCCTTGATTTGCTCGCAGGAGGTCTGCACCAGCTCAACGATTGCCGACCGGCTCACCATGACTTGCCCATTATCGGTGGCGTAGGCGACAACATGCTTGGGTTGACGCCGGACCAGCACAAACAAAAGGCAGGCGAGAGCCAGAATGGCCGCTAACATCAGGAGGTTCCCCCCTTTGCTTAGAGACTCAGCTGTCTGTGCGAGTAAGAGGTAATGCATAAAGTTTTTTGGGCGGGATTAATCCGTGTGGGGATGCTGCTGCGTTTGCCAGTCGTCAGCTTTCTTCTCTTCATCATCGGTCCGGACTCCATCAATGACAACGTTTACCCTCGAAACGCTTTTGCTGGTCATTTTCTCGATTTGGGAGGAGATGCGATGCTGGATTTGGGTGGCAACGGAGGCAAGTTCGACCCCGAAACGTAGAATCACGCGGATCTCGATTTGATAATCACCGGCTTCGTCCTCCTCTACGCGCACACCACGCTCATCTCCTTTTTTAGAGAAGATCTCTGCGATGCCATCGACAAATCCACCGCCTACCGCAACCACGCCGGTCACTTCCAGCGCCGCCAGTCGCACGATACTCGCGACCACGCTGTGGTTGATGCGGATATCGCCCAGTGTGTTTGAGTCTTCGGAAACGGTTGGTATGGATGACTCCTTCGGATTTTCGGATTCCTTGCTCATAGTTTTATATTTGGGTTATTAGTAGCAGGTGATGGATTAAGTGTAAATATCCTTCGGAACACGCTCAATAAATTCTTCGATGAATTTGGTCGTCGCTTTTCCTGACCGAAAGATAGGATCGCGAATGATGGCCCGGTTGAAGGGAATGTTGGTTTTTATTCCCCGGATGAGGTATTCGCCCAGTGCCCGGTCCATTCGATCGAGTGCCAGCTCGCGGGTCTTCCCGAAGGTCATCACTTTTGCGATCATGCTATCGTAATAGGGTGGGATAATATAGCCGCTGTAAACATGCGAGTCGATACGCACACCATGCCCACCGGGTGAATAGTAGAGGCCGATCTCGCCGGGGCAGGGCGCAAAATTACGGCTGGGGTCTTCAGCACAGACCCGGCATTCGATCGCGTGCCGCAGGAACTGGATCTCTTTCTGCTCGTAGCTCAGCTTCTGGCCGCTCGCGATCAGGAGTTGCTCTTTGACCAGGTCGACTCCAGTCACTTCCTCGGTCACCCCGTGCTCGACCTGGATCCGGGTGTTCATTTCGATGAAGTAGTAGTTTTGCTTCTCATCCATCAGAAATTCAATCGTGCCGGCACCTTCGTATTTGACGGATTTGGCCAATTTCACCGCGTCACGCCCCATTTTTTTACGGGTATCCGCACTGATGAACGGGGAGGGGGCTTCTTCGATGACCTTTTGGTGGCGTCGTTGCACCGAGCAATCGCGCTCGCCCAAGTGGATGACATTGCCGAATCGGTCCCCCAAAATCTGAATCTCGATATGGCGCGGTGCTTCGAGGTACTTTTCGATATAGACCGCACCGTTACCAAAGGCTTTTTCCGCTTCGTTGCGGGCGCTGTTATACTCCTTCATGAAGGAGACAGCACTGTGGGCAATGCGCATGCCTTTCCCGCCGCCGCCAGCCACAGCCTTAATAATGACCGGAAATCCGATACGCTCAGCCTCGGAAAGCGCGTCCTTTTCATTATCGACGGTGCCTTTGCTGCCTGGGATGACCGGCACCTTGGCTTTAACCGCCATCTCCCGCGCCCGCGATTTATCGCCGAAATCAACGATGGCAGCCGAGCTCGGGCCGATGAACTTGATTTTGCAGTTTTCGCACTGCTCCGCAAAATCAGCGTTTTCCGCCAGAAAGCCATAGCCCGGGTGGATCGCATCGACATTGGCGATCTCGGCAGCAGCGATAATCCGATCTGCCTTGAGGTAGCTCAGATTACTTGGCGGCGGGCCGATGCAAATCGCTTCGTCCGCGAGCTGAACGTGCAGGGATTGCTCGTCGGCCTCGGAATAAACACAGAGTGTCTTGATCCCGAGTTCGTTACAGGCCCGGACAATCCGCAGAGCGATTTCGCCCCGGTTGGCAATAAGGACTTTTTTAATCATCCAGGGTGCTACGCAGTTTTAATTTTGAATAGAGGCTGGCCGTATTCGACCGATTCGCCGTTTTCGATGAGCACCTCGGTAATGGTTCCACCTACTTCCGCCTGAATCTCGTTCATGACCTTCATCGCCTCAATGATGCAAACGATGCTGTCGACACCGACTTTTTTGCCGACATCCGTGAAGGGCGGGCTTTCGGGCGAAGCCGCACGATAAAAGGTGCCGACCATGGGGGATTTGATGACAGAGATGCCAGCTTCCTCCTCAGGTTTCGCCGGGCTTTCTGCCGGTTCGCTTTGAGTGGGCTGTGGCGCGGCAGGGGGATGCGCGGCCGGAGGAGCGGCATGAATGATCTGCGGCTGGACATCACCATTTTGGCGACTCAGCCGGAGCTTGAAGCCCTCTTCCTCAAATTCGAACTCTGCAAGTTCAGAGCGTTTCATCAAATCGACGACTTGTTTGATCAGTTTTATATCCAAGGTGTCTCCTTCTGTTAAGTCTTTGGTAGTTGGGTTTAAATTTCAAGCAGGATAATATCTTCCAATTATTGAATAAGCAAAAGCGAGCTTTTCCTTATGTGCAACGACTTTGTGTCTTAGTATCCTGAGTCTCAATCATCCAGTGCCAGCACCTCTTGAGCGAAATCATACATCATGGCAAAGGCTCTTTCGGCACTGCGGGGATGGTAGCGGGCCCCCTCGGAAGCGGCGGTCGGATCGGTGAATGAGTGCACCGCCCCGCTAAACTGGACGAGCGTCCAGTCGTCAACACCGCCCGCCTGCAGCGCATGGATGAAAGAATTAACATCCTTCTGTGGCACGAAGGGATCGTCCGCTCCGTGGAGAACAAGCAGCGGGGTCCTCACTTTTTTAGAGTCAGCTGCGAGTGTGGGCGAGGCCAGATCGCCGTGGAAAGAGACGATTCCCGCCAGCTTTTCGGAGCCGCTGCGCGCGTATTCGAGCAGGGTGCCCCCGCCGAAACAAAAGCCAATCCCCAGTATCTTATCAGGATTAAATGGGTGCCGGTGTGCCAGTGCTGCGAAGACTTCGATGGCCTTGGCCGCGCGTGTGCGCATCAGCTCTCGGTCACTCCGCACCAAACCAGCGGCCGCTCCGGCCTCCTCGGCATCGGTCGGGCGCACATCCATGCCATACATGTCGGCGATAAAGACGGCAAATTTATCGCCCGCGACCGCTTTGGCTTTTTCCAAAGTCGCTGCGGTGTCCGGCCCCATCCAGTTGGGGACCATCAGAATGCCCGGCAGGTCATTACCCCCCCTGGCAGCGCTCTCCTTGTAAATTAGGTGCCCGCGGTAATACGTATCGTCTGAGTTGTAGACGACTTCTTCATGGTGCCATTCCCCCTGCGCAGCAGCGCAGAAAAACAGAGTGACTAAGAGGCACATTGCTGGATGTTTCATGCCGGAGCATTACGTGGACTAAAGTATTAAAGTCAAATGGCCTTATTTTAAGAAAGCCTACGAGCGTTTGGCTTTCTCGTCGCGGTAGATTTCCTGCAGTGCGACAAAATCCTCGTCGCGCGTGCCGCTCAGGATGCACCTGTCGTAGTGCTCGCGTTGGGCCATCTCTTCCCGTGCCACCTCGAGGCGTCGTTGGATTTCTTTTTCGTCATCGGTGCTGCGACCGCGCAGGCGATGCTCCAGTTCCTCGAAGCTGGGGGGCATGATAAAAACGGTGACAACTCTCCCGTGGAGCAGCGGGTCCGCATGGCCGGCTCGGCGGAAAGTGGCGGCCCCCTGCACGTCGATGTTCAGTAATAAGTCCGCCCCGGCCGCAAGGTTGTCCTGAATCTCGCTCTTCAGGGTGCCGTAGTAGTTGCTATGGACTTTGGCCCACTCGTAGAACTCGCCTGCTTCAACTTTTTGGTCGAAGGTTTCGTGATCGAAAAAATAATAGTCGGCGCGATGCTGCTCTCCCTCGCGCGGCGGTCGGGTGGTGGAGGTGACTACCCGCCGGATCCCTGGCTCTGCCTGCAGTAGACGGTCGCAGACAGTGGTCTTACCGCTGCCAGCCGGGCCGGAAACGATGAGGAGAATTCCGCTGGCTGGTGTCGCGGCCATCAGTAGGTAAATGACATGCCGAGCAGGAGTAGGCCGTAAGCGGCAAAGAGTCCGCCAAAGATGCGCGGGCGCCGTTCGGAGCGATACAGCCAGCTCAGGAAGTCGCGCAGCTTGTAGGGGCTGGCTCCGAGGAAAAGTGCGACAATGATAGCGAGATAAACGAAGCTCTTAAGCATGAGCGCACCCGCTTGATACTGCATGTAGCTAGCCTCCAGAATGGCACCTGCGGTCAGTAGTATGAGTGCCGCCAGCCCACGCACCGCGAGAAAGTCGGGGACAAAGTAGAACGAGCCAACAGCAGTGCCCAGAAAGAGGATAAATAGCAGATGCCGATACTGCCCAAAGTCAGCCGGGCCCAGTTGCGTGACAATGTAAAGAAACCACACCGCAGCGCCCCCCATCAGCAGATAGGCCGCGGTTTGGGAGCGGGGAAAAGCCTTAGCCGCCGATTCCGTGCGGATGCCGTGCCACAGAAAATGGCCCCCGAAAGCGAGCAAGCAGAGCCCGGTGAGAAGTGTAGCGAGAAAGAGTGGTGACATTGAATAAATGACTGATGACGTATGGCCGAAGGGAAGAGCTTTAAGCATGAATCGGTGCGGAGAAAGAAAAATCGGACTTTGTCCCACTTCAAACCCCGATTTCTATTAGAGTGACTATCGCCGCCCCGCTCCGCTGCTGTTTCAAAGGAGGCTGCCGGAGCTTTGTGGCAGCCTTAACGCCGGTGGTGGTAACTCTTTTTGCGGGACATTGCGGTATTTTTGTTTTAGCTACGTGTCATGTTTACAGGAATTGTGGAGGAAACGGGTAGAGTGCTTGCGTTTGAATCGGGCGAGCAGGCTTGGCGGCTGGTGGTGGAAGCCGATGCGGTGGCGCAAGACGTGAAGCTGGGTGACAGCGTAGCGGTGAATGGTTGCTGCCTGACGGTGGTGGCGATTGAGGGGCAGCAACTCTCCTTTGATTTACTGGCGGAGAGCGTGCGGCTGACTTCGATTCAGGAGGTCGGACCCGGCGGGAAGGTGAACCTGGAGCGGGCGCTCCTCCCGACGACTCGCATGGGCGGGCATTTTGTGTCGGGGCATGTGGATGGCATGGGCGTGATCGAAGCCATCGAGCCGCGTGGACAGGACCGTTTCTTCCGGATCAAGCCCGCCGACGGCAATTTAAAATATATCGTGCACAAGGGCAGCATCACGGTGGATGGGATTTCGCTGACTGTTGCCGAGGTGGATGCTCATAGTTTCTCCATCTGGCTGATTCCCCACACCATGGAGGTCACGAATTTGCATACGAAAAAATCGGGTGACCGGGTCAACCTCGAATACGATCTGATCGCGAAATACGTGGAAAAGCTTTTCCAGCCCGACCCGGCAGTAAAACCACGAATGGACTAATAGTCCTTAAATCGGTGGTTCGAGTGAGTGAATTTTTTTGGTTCTTCGCATTTCATTGGAGGTATTTTTAAAGTAGTCAGGGGCTGATTCATCGCCCGACCGGAACGGAATGTATCGAGCGTTTTACTCAGCGGGAGCGTCCTTGGCAGTTTGGAGTTTTCTGCACTGATCGATTACCACAAGGCCTTCGCTCGCGCTTGGCCGGCGCTCTCTTTCGGTCAGGGTGGCGAGGATGTTGTCGAGGGCGCGATTCAAGTCTCTTGCGACATCGGATGCCAGCACCCGCATGATGCAGTAGCCGTGGCGCTGCAGTAATAGGTCTTTGCTCCGGTCGCTGCGCCAGGCGGACTCGTCGTGTAAGTGCTGGGGGCCGTCCAGTTCGACCACCAGCTTGAGCGGCTCGCACAGGAAATCGACCTCCATGCTGCCGCGTTGGTTAAACGGAATCGGCAGTGCCACGTTTAGGTGGAATTTACCCTGTGTGGCCGCAAGTGATTCCAGGCGTTTGAAAAGGAAGGCCTCCGCAGCACTGCGAGCGCGGGTACCATCGCCCGGAGGATTGGCAGCGTGGACGAATAAATCTGCCAGGGGCTCGTCTACGCCGTCGATAATCAGGCGCTTCACACTGGCGGCGTAGTCCTTCTTCCACTTGGGGTCAACTGGTAGCGGGACGGACTGCGGCCAACCGGGTAATGCGCTGGCCGGCAGGAGAATCGAGTAACCGATGGCTGCATACCCGGTGCAGCGCTTGTCGAACATACGCTCCAGCATGGGGGCGTTCAGGTCCGCGTAGTCGTAGATTTGCACCACCCGCTTTGATTCATGCAGGCGGTGGAGGCGTCCGGCATATTGGGCGACGGTGCCGCGCCAGGAGATGGGCATAGTGACGAAAAGCGTGTCCAGTATGGAGTCGTCGAAGCCCTCGCCCACGAAGCGTCCGGTGGCGAGCACCACCGCCGGGCGTTGAGCCGTGGATGCGGGACTCAGCTGTGCCAGGGCCTCGGTCAAAGCTGGCTTACTCATGGCACCCCGCAGGCAAACGACCGAAATCTCGGCGGCCTCGAATAACCGGCCAAGGGAATTCAAGTGCTCGGTCCGCTCAGTCAGGACCAATGGGCTGCGGCCTTGAGCGACGACTCGGCTAACATCGGCCACGATCATTTCGTTGCGATCTTCGTCTTCGAGTAGAGCCTGGCAAAGCTGCTGGAACTCCATGCGGCCATCGTCCTGGGCGCACTCACGGGGGCGGAAGCTGGTCGGACGGACGATAACATGATGCTGAAAGGGTCTCGCCTTGGCTTGCCCCTTGGCGTCCACCCGGTGCCGGATCGGGCCGCACTGCATGAAGATAATCGGATGGTGCCCATCTTTGCGCTCGACCGTGGCGGATAGGCCGAGCACGTATTTCGCCCGCGCCCGGCTAACGGCTCGTTCGAAGCTTTGAGCCGACAAATGGTGGCACTCGTCTATGATGAGATGTCCGTAGTCCGCGATACGGTCGTCGACCACATCTTTGCGCACCATACTCTGGATCAAGGCCACATCGATCTTACCCCGCAGCTTGCGGCGTCCACCGCCCAGGCGACCGATGGACTTTTCCGGCATATCGAGAAACTCGGCGATCCGCTCGACCCATTGATTCATCAGTTGCTGCCGGTGGACCAGGATCAGTGTGTTGAGGCCCCGCTCCGCGATCAACCAGGCTGCGAGCACAGTCTTCCCAAAGGCGGTGGTAGCGGCGAGCACCCCGTTTTCGTGCGGGAGGAGTGCCTTAGCGGCGGTGCGCTGCTCCGGGCGCAAGTCGCCTTGGAAAGCGACTTGTAGTGGCACTTTAGATACACGCTCGTCCTTGATCCGAAAGCGGACTTTATGCCTGCGGAAGAGTTTTTTCAGCGCATCGAGGCAGCCTCTTGGCAGCGCGATGTGCTCCGGGTGGGCCTCGGCGCAGGCGATCACGCGGGGCTTATCGTAAGTGGGCAGTCGCATGGCCTGAGCTTTGTAGAACTCAGGATTCTGGAAGGCGGCCAACTGGAGGATGCGGTTGCGCAGGGCAGGCGGAAGTTCAGTTTTCGGAATATAGAGCTTATCCGAGAAAACGATTTCCAGGGGCTGGGTCAGCGGCGGGTCAAGCACGAGCGGACTACTGCGTCGCGAAGGTGGGGCTTTCCAAGGCGTGAGGGCAAACTCATCCGAGGGCGGCAGGCGCACCGGGACAATGCGGTTGCTTCGCTCGGCTTGAGTGACAATTTCCTCGATACGATCAGAATGAATCCGCGCGATGCTTCCAAGGAAGGCCCATTGGTCCTCGTAGGGTTCGCTGGCTTCGTCGAGAAAGCAGGCATGCCCGGCCACCCGAGCCGCCTTTTGCAGGGGCAGGGCGATAAGGTTGCCGAAACCGCCTCTCGGCAGGGTGTCTTGGTTGGGAAACATGCGGTCGTAGGAGCCGAGCCCGATCTCGGGCCGGGCCTCCATGGCCTCAGTGAGCAAGTGCGCCCCGAAGCGTCGCGCCTGAGTGGCCGGGATCGCTCGCTCAAAAAAAAACCAGACATGCCCGCCATTGCCTGAGCGGGAACGCTCCAAGGCGATTGGCAAGCCGAGACCGCGCACGACCTCGACCAGCACTTTGGCATCTTGCTGCCAGCCTGCGCCATCCAGATCGATGGCGAGAAGGTGGCAGGTCTCATCCAGGAGCATGGGGTAAACCCCCATCACAAAAGGTTGTCGACTGGAGTCCTGCCCCGAGAGGTGCCAGCGGATCAGCCGGTCGCTGACCGGGATCCAGTCCTGATGCGGGCAATTCGAGCACTTGATGCGCGGCTTCTCGCAAATACCCCGCATCCATTCGTTGGCGCAGGCCGGCGAGTAGCCCGCCCGGCCCGTCCGCCGACTCTCGAAACGCTGCGGATAGACATCCGTGCGCCCCCGAAACAAAGCGCGGAAGCACGCGATCTTCAACTCCGGCGCGGAGTGCCGGTTCAGCGAGGTGAAGTCTGGGCCGGAAGGCATGGCGATATTCGATGCATTGAAAGGATCCGGGTGGAAATAGGCTCAGGCATCCGAGCCGCAATCAACCAGTCAGAAGCCGCACGTCAGGGCACTTTAAATATGAACAAAATATCACATGGCACTTTAGTTCCTGTCGAGACTTTTCATTCTTTAAAAGAAGAGTTGAACCGTGAAGCGATCGGTTTTACCGCGAGCAGAACATTCAAGACTCTGGTGCCCGGTGCTTCAGTGATTGGAGGATTATACCGTCTTTGTCTGTTTTGAGATTATCCGGCTGTAGCTCGGCTCGATATGAGTTGCGGTTTGGCCGACTGGAATGGGGCCACTTCGCCGAGAAAAGTGGTAAGTAGGCTTCGAATTTTATCAATCTTTAGTCTTCAATCCTGTCCCATAATAAACTGATAGCCGCAATGCCCTCTGCGCAGATAATATTTTGCCAGGCAAAATATATTATATAAAAGAAGATGAAGGGCTGTGGCTGTTGGTTGAATGCGAAAAATATGCTCTATTTTCCGTTTCCAGGTGGCATTGTGTCATTCTGATGGCCCCGCTGCAGGGCCAACTTTTGTGCTATCCAGAGTACGGGAGGGATGCGATCCTTGGCGCGGGTGGGTGGTTCGGTGGACTCTACCTGCCAATTTTGCTTGGGAAGGGCTCGCATCCAGGAGGCTGCCTGATTGGCCTCCTGGATGCCTCCGGGATGGCCGCGGTAGGCGGTGAGCATGAGAACGCCGCCCACTTTGAGCAGTTCCTTGGCAGTTTCGAGGGCGCGGAGCGTCGTCGGTGGCGAGGTGGTCACTTGCTTGTTACCGCCGGGCAGGTACCCGAGGTTGAAGGTAATCGCTGCCACGCTGGCAGGGTGGTCCGCTGCGAGTACGGCGAGTGCATCGGCGTGGTCCGCTTGAAGCAGTTCGCACTGCGCGAGTTGCCCGGCCCTATCGAGTCTGATCCTGGTGGCCTCAATTGCCGCAGCTTGGAGGTCGATCGCGATGACTTTACCGGTAGGACCGACTTGTTCGGCCAGTGCCAGAGTGTCGTGTCCATTGCCAGCAGTGGCGTCGATTGCTGTGTCGCCGGGGTGGAGCAGTTTTTTGAGTTTCAGGTGAACTTGTTCGGTGAGACGCATTTTAGATGGTGAAAAAGGTGATTTGAAACTACGAAAATGCGCTAAACACGCGAAATGAAATATTTACGTCTTTGTGGTTTTTTTGCCAGTTTGGTAACCTCTGCAACAATGTAAATCCTTCCTTTCGAGTCATTTAGCTGTTTTCGTAGTCGGCAGTTGCCGCATCTAGCCACCTGAATAGGTCGGTCGTGGGATCCAGTGGTAGGCCGTCGAAAATAAAATCGCTCAGCTCACGGCTGAGGGTGGGGGCAAGTGAGGCACCTTTTGAGCCGAGTCCGTTGAATAAGTAGAGCCCGGCTTCGGTTGGGTGGGATCCGAGCAAGGGTCTGGCATCTGTGGTGCTGGGCCGGACACCGGCGAGTTGATCGATAATGGTCAGCGGGTGCGGCTCCCGAGTCATGGCGGCAAATGCCTGGCTGAGCTGCTCGCGGGCTGCGGCTGTTGGTTCAGGAGAAAGATCTTTTTCATCGAAAGTCGCGCCGATCCGAAAGGTGCCGTCGGTATAAGGAAGCAACCATTTTTCGTGATGGTGGAGTTGTTGCTCCAGGCTTAGGCCGTCACTACGACAGAGGAGGGTTTCCCCTTTGACTGGCGTCAGCGGCAGGTTGCGAAACCACGGGTTTTGGCGGATCGCCGCCCCCTCGCAAAAGATGACCTTGGCGTAGTGATTCCCGAGATAGGACCAACCTGTCTGGGTTTTGATCAGTTCATCGTGCGCGAAGAGGCGGTCTTCGTAAGCTCCCTCCGCCCGGAAATGATGGCGCAAGGCATCGACCAGAAGTGGCAGGTCCACATAGGCGGCACCTTTTATCGGCAGGCTGCCGTGGGTGTCCTGGAAAAGGTGACTTTCTTGATCGGGTGCTTGGTAATCTCCCAGGACCCCGGCATA
>PXBU01000079.1 GCA_003566795.1 Puniceicoccaceae bacterium
ACTCGGGCCAGGCTCGATGAGGTGAGTCCGGTTTGGCCGGCTAGTTCTTCGAGCACCAAGTCACTGTAGGGCTCGTTGATATAGGCTTTTACAATATATGAGGTATCTAAGTAAATCACCGCTCGTTGCGCTCTTCTCGGATCAAAGCTGAACTATCCAAGCATTTGGACTTTGGTAAATCACTGCAACTCCTGCGGGGGAAACTCACTTTTTCGTTTTTTGAGAGCGGTCCGAGCTCTGCCACAGGTTGTCCACGATCAGTTAAAGTGATGCTTTGGCTACTTGCACTGCGGACCCACTTCCCGGTATGGGCATGTAGTTCTTTGATGCTGAGTGTCTTCATTCGACTAAAAGGTGTAACTAGTGACACCTTTTGTCAAGCCTGTTCGATGATGTCCGCCCAAACCTCATTGGAGAGTTCTGTGCCCTGGATTTGGACGACGGCGGAGCCGAGGATGGAGCCCATCCGGCCGCATTCTGCGAGCGGCCGCTGGCGCGACCAGCCATAGAGGAAGCCGGCCGCCCAGAAGTCACCCGCGCCGGTCGTGTCCACCACTTGCTGGGCCGGCACCGGATCAATCTTCACGAGTTCTTCTTTTGAGGCGATGTAGGAGCCTTTGGCACCCACTTTGACAGCTGCAATGTCGCAATGTGTTGCCAGTTCCCGCGCCATTGCCGGGTAGTCGTCTTTTATACCGGTGAATACGGCGGCCTCTTCCTCGTTGGCAAAGACGATATCGACGTAATCTTTCAGGATAGTCGGCAAGCTATCTTTGGCGGCTTCGACCACCTCGAATGAGGCGAGATCCAGGCTGATGCGGCAACCAGCCGCCTTGGCGCTCTCGAGGACCCGCTGCATGAGTGCGGCGTTAAAAAGCAGATACCCTTCGATGTGGGCATGGGCACAGCCCGCGAAGTCTTCGGCAGATATTTCATCCGGTGCCAGCGTCATCGCGGCACCCAGATCGGTCCGCATGGTGCGCTCTCCGTCCGGTGTCACCAGCGAGAGGCAATGCCCATTTGGCAGGTCGCCCACTTTAAAACGTCCGGCATCCCCGCCGAGCTGCGCGAAGCGGTCCCGGTAAAACTGGCCCCGTTCGCAATGGCCGATTTTTCCCAGGAAGCTGGTGGCGGCTCCCATTCTCGCGAGCGCAAAGAGTGTGTTCCCGGCGGATCCGCCGGGGGAGGTGTGCAGCGCTCCCGGGATGCGCGGGATGAGCTGATTAATGGTGGCGGCATCGACCAGCAGCATGCCGCCTTTTTCGCCGCCAACTTGTTGGAGAAAGCTCTCCTCGACTTGTGCGATGCTGTCGACGATGGGACTGCCGACACCGATTATCGTGAATGATGGGTTCATGCTTTTACGTGGACTGTGCTTGGTTGGTCAAAAAAAAGACCGCCGCTCCAAGAGGATAGGCGGTCCAGTGGGAAATCGAACGACGCTGGATTATAGTGCGTCGCGGATACTGGCGTAGATTCTTTGTGACTCGGACAGGTTGCCGAGTCGCCCCACGCGGACCCGGAGCATGGAATCACCGCCTTCAGGCAGGTTGGCATGTTCGCGGGGATAGAAAGCGCGCACGACGATTCGATCATCCGCCAGGTTGCGCGCGTATATCGTGATCTGATTATCCTTATGCAATTCCCCGGTGCGGTAGTAGCCCATATCATCGAGCTCACGGATTGCGGTTCTGAAGACATGCTTGATATCAGCATCAAGTGCCCCGTAGAAATTGCCCGCGCGGAATGTCGCGGTTTGCTCCTGTCCGCTTTGCGGATCGATGGCGACCGGAGTGGTGCATCCGGCTGCGATGAGAATGAAACTGGCAAGGACTGTGTTGAGTATGGCTTTCATGGTAATTTAGTTATAATGTGATTTTTGTGAAAAGTGCAATCAGAAGCTTTTAAGATAAACAATGCCCTGTGCATCCTGAAAGGCCAATCTTTTCTCCCGCAATCCAATAAAACGTAAGCCATTTTGCGGGTCAACCAGGTCGCCCTGTTCGTAGCTCGTGCCATTCAGGATCAGTCGAGGGTTCTCACCTGCTCGCACACCTCCAATATGGGCATTTTGGAGGAATTCCGATACGAGCTGCGTGCGGATCGAATCCACCGGCGGGGTCGTGGTTTCCGGCTGGGGCTCAGCCTCTGTGGCAGGCGCAGCCTGGCTTAGCTCCTGCGCTGATGGATCGCTTGGCGGCAAAACGTCTGCATCTGACTCCGGTAGTTCAATCTCTGGTATTGCTGAAATCACGGCCTTGGCTTTTTCGATGGGGCGGGTGAGCGCGTTGGTGGATTGGTCGGTTGCTTCGGTTGCTTCGGTTGCTTCGGTGCCTGCTGCTGGCGGCACTGACTCCGACGGTGGCGCATCCGCAGCTTCCGGCGGGCTCTGCAAGACATAATACAGGCCGTAGCCCGAGCCCGCTAACACAGCGAAAAGTATCAGGATGACGATCATACTGGTAAGCAGACTGCGGTGCTTTGTCTCGTCTGGTATTTGCTCAACGGCCTGCGGTTGCTGTTGGGCTGGGTCGCTGGTTGGGAGAGGATCGGGTTGAGTGGGAAGCGCTGGAGGGATTTCGCTCTCCTGTTTTAATCTCAGGTCCGGCTTTGGTTTTGAGCTTGCTTGGGTCGCTTCAACAACCTCCGGCTGATCCGATTTAGCCGCTTCGCGCTCTTTCCGATCACGGGAGAGCCGAAGTTTAGGTGTGGTTGAGTCCTTTTTCTCCTGGGTCATTAAATGCGCCCGTGACTGTGCCGAATAGCAGGCGAGTGGCAATCTCAATTCGAGCGTTTCGACAAAAACATTCGACCAAAATAATGAGGCCCGTCCCCACGCATGGAAACGGGCCTCTCTACTAACCTTATAACCCTAACTAACTCACTGAAAATATCATGAATCAGCACTGGTAATGACACAGGTTCCCGCGCTGGGTTCCCTGAAAGATTATTTTTTTTCTGCGGGGTGCAGAATAGGGCTAATTTCAGGAGTAGAGTTGAATTTCACCATCCCGCAGACGGGCCCGGATGGATTTCTCGCTTTCCGCGCTCTTTTTGTCGGACAGGATGCGACCGTCGTCAGCTTGCAGTATTGCGTAGCCACGGTCGAGGGTTGCTTGCAGGCTGCTGTTTTTCAATCTTTTGTTAAAGTAAAGCAAGGTTTCGCTGCGAGCCTGTAGGTTATGCTGCGTGGCTCGTTTTAGGCGGACAATGTTGGTGGCGATCATTTGTTGGGCCAACTCCAGCTGACGCCTGGGGTGGTGCTGTAACAGACGGCCTGACAGGGCATCCACCTCCCGTTGGTATTTTCCCTGGCGCGTGGTCACGGCTCGCAGCAGGCGGTTTTCGATGTCGTCAATACGCATGCTGAGTAATTCGACTTGACGTGCGGGAGCGATCACCTGCAGCCGGGCATGCAGCTGGGTGATCCGCTGCTCCAGTTGGGTGATGGCGGTAGCGAGCCTATCCTGCATTTGAATTTCAGCTTTTTCGGCTCGTTCACAGGCATTGAGAAAGAGCGAAGAAATGAGTTCTGCGGCTCCGGAGGGCGTTTCGGCGCGCAGGTCTGCGGCATAATCGGTTAATACATGATCGATCTCGTGGCCAATCGCGGAGATCACCGGCAGGGGGCTGGCCGCAACGGCCCGTGCCAGCGTCTCTTCATTGAAGGCCCACAGATCTTCGATGCTGCCGCCACCGCGGGTGAGGACGATCAGATCGAAGCCGGTGCTGGCGTTGGCATGTGCCAGCATGGCGGCCACTTCGTCGGCGGCACCTTTGCCCTGTACCCGAGCGGGAAAGATCATGATCTCGCCCCGATAGCCTCTGCGCTGCAAGATGCGCAGGAAGTCCCGCACCGCGGCTCCGGACGGGGAAGTGATCACCGCGATGCGGCGGGGCAGCGCGGGCAGCGATTGCTTGCGCCCGGCATCGAACAAGCCCTCAGCCGCCAGCTTTCTTTTCAAGCGTTCATATTCCAGTTGCAGGCGACCCTCACCACTGCGGATGGCGATTTTGGCAATCAACTGGTAGCGGCCATGTGGCTCATAAACAGAGATATTTCCCAACAGCAGAACTTCCATGCCGTCTTCGAGCTGAAAGCTCTGGCGCGCTGCGTCTCTGGCAAAAAAGGCGCAGGGTATTTGGCTGCCAGCATCTTTCAGCGAAAAGTAGAGGTGCCCGGAACTTTGGCGGCGCAGATTAGAGATCTCGCCGCGCACCCAAATCTGGTTGAAGGAACCTTCCAACTGGCGCTTGATCAGCCGGGTCAGGGCCGTTACGTCAAGCACCTCCTCCGAGGCGGGTGTGAGCAGGTCATCCATCATCACTAAGCGTCTTTTTTTGCAGCATCTTGGTGGCAGTAATTAAGGCAATGAGCAGCAGTAAGCCACTAATGGCAAGCCCGACCCGTCCTTCAAAAATCGCTCCTCCGGTGACGACGAAGCCGGTGGTCCAAAGTGCGGTGATCGGTATCGATACGATGAGATAAGGTTTGAGCCGCATGCCGACGACACCGAGCACAACGTTTTGGAGGGCATAGGGGACGCCGGGGGTGATGCGCAAAATCAGTGCGAGTCGCAGGGCATTACTATCGTTGAGTTGTGGCAATTCCCGGTAGCGGCTGACGATGCGCCGGAGCACTCCGCGCAGCGGACCATAGGAAAGGAGATAGGTCCAGATAGTGCAGATGCTCAGTGCCGCCGTTCCGAGCACACAGGCCAGCGGTATGCCATAGCGCGGGACGAGAACGACGCCCATCATCAGTAGCAGCGGGCTGCTGGGAAACCCGATCCCCGGCAGGGTCGCGACGACTAACAGCAAGGCCCAGGGGTGGTCCTTTAAATATTCGAAGGCCTGCTCGCCCAGCCCCAGCCAGTATTCGAGGTCAGGGTTCGCTCGCCAGCAGAAATAAACGATCAGCGCACCCAGCATCCCCGCGATCAACAGGAGTAAGCTATTGCGCAAAATTTGGGGCTTTTTCTCTTCTAGCGGTGCTGGCATCTTGTTTTGTAGTGACGCTAGTTTTGTAGCGACGCTTGTTTTGTAGCGACGCGACGATAGTCGTGTCGATATGTTTTGTGGCGAAGCGACGAAAGTCGCGTCGAGCAGCTCCAACATCTATT
This sequence comes from Puniceicoccaceae bacterium, assembly GCA_003566795.1. GTDB lineage: Bacteria > Verrucomicrobiota > Verrucomicrobiia > Opitutales > Coraliomargaritaceae > Coraliomargarita_B. Next base: position 5,124 of record PXBU01000079.1, read on the forward strand.
TTTTTTCTGGTGTAATCGCTTGCTTGCACCGCGCGATGAAAGAGTTAGCCTGCGGAAATTATGGATGATGATGAGATGGAAACTTCATCCGCCGGAAGCCTGCTTTCGGTGGCCCTCGCAGTCCTTGCCATTGTGCTGGGTGGTGCTGGACTTTACTTTGGGATGACTGCCAATCAGCGGCTTGGGCCGCTGGCTGATACGATGGAAGAGGGCTCGGGCAGCGCGGTGCGCTTGGAGCGAGACATCACCGCGCTGGAAACCAAGCTTGCGGAGCTGAGTGCGCAAAAATCCGAGATGGAAAGCACACTTGAGCGGCTGCGGGTCTCTGGCACCCAGAGTGAGCGGGCAGTGCGGCAGATCGCCGATGGTGTACGCGAAAATCGCAGCGAAATGGTCAAGTTGGCCGGTCGGCTGAACGAGTTGCTCGCCAGTGGTGGTGTATCCGCCGCTCAGGAGCCAGCCGCTGCGGGCAATCGGCAGGAACCGCCGGAAGCCTCGGCCGAGCCTGCTGCTGATACAGCAACTGCAGGCGGAACGTACACGATCAAGGCCGGCGATAACTTTGTCCGAATCGCGAATCAGCTGGGTATTGGATTGCAGGCATTGATCGAAGCCAATCCCGACGTCGACCCGCGTCGGCTGCGGATCGGTCAGGAGGTCAAAATTCCTGCGAACTGATGACTGGCGACGAACAGGCCCCGCCCCGCTGGAGTATCGTAGAGGATACCCTCCTGCGCTCCTGTCGTGTCTGGGACTTGCGTATGCGCCGCTACCGGCATCCGCATAGCGGTAAAGAGGGCGATTTCTTCTATATCGATTCCAGGGACTGGGCGGTGGTGGTGGCCCGCACGGTTGCGGGTGAGATCGTGCTGGTGCGGCAGTTTCGATGGGGCGCGGACGAACTCTGCTGGGAACTCCCCGGCGGTATCGTCGATGCTGGAGAGGATCCGGTCGCAGCGGGACTCCGTGAGCTACAGGAAGAAACGGGCTACGTGGCAGCCAGCGGTCGCTTGATTGGGCAGTGTCGTCCCAACCCGGCGATTTTAAACAATTTTTGCCATGTCATCTTCGCTGACGGTTGCCGACTCTCCAACGAGGGCACCGACTGGGATGAGCATGAGGAAATGGAAGTGCGCATCTTGCCCGAAGCCACCGTGATGGACTGGGTCCGGAGCGGCAAAATCCTGCATGCTCTCGCGTTAAATGGGTTGTTTTTCTATCAGATTCATGCCGTCGCGGCTGCTAAATGAGATAGCATGTTTCAGGGCTTAGGCCGCCTCATTTGGTTGGACTGGGTAATGCAACAGCAGATTGGATTTGTTGCCGGTCGCGGCTAAATCCTTTTCCTTTTTTTTTGCTTTAGTCGCCGATACCGGCACCTTGTATCTATGCAAGAAAGCGCAAAACTGGTCGGTGTCGGCGCATCGGCCGGAGGGCTCGATGCCTTGATTGAGTTTTTCAAAGCGGTTCCCGGAAACAGCGACTGGGCCTTTCTCGTCATCCAGCACCTGTCGCCGGATCACGAAAGTATGATGCATGAGCTGCTCGCGCCGCACACGAAGCTGCCGGTGGTCGCGGCCACCAACCGCACGGCGCTGGAAGGCGGCACCATCTATCTGTGCCCGCCCGGCGTGATCGCGCGGGTCAACCAACTGAGACTTGAGCTGACGGCGCGGCCCGAGGACAAATCCGTCATCCTGACGATTGATATCCTCTTTGAGAGTATGGCGGAGACTCTCGGTGCGGCCTGTGCGGGCGTGGTGCTTTCCGGGACCGGGTCGGACGGGACCAAGGGCGTCCTGAGTATCGAGCGGAGCGGGGGGATTGTGGCGGCGCAAAGCCCGGAAACGGCTGATTATACCGGCATGCCCCAAAGTGCGATCGCAACGGGGAAATGCCACATCATCGCGCCCCCGGGGGAAATTTTTGGGGCAATAGAAGACTATGCCGGTAACGGCAAGGGTGCCACGGAGCCGGCAAAGGCGGTACCTCAATCAACCGGCGAGCATACGCCGCTCCCCTTCAAATCTGACGACTACGCGAAAATTTTCCGTTATCTGGAAGGCCGGTTCGATCTGGATTTTTCACTTTACCGGATCAACAGCGTGAGCCGCCGCCTGAATCGGCGCATGGATCTATTGGCCGTGCCGGACGTAAGCAGCTATCTCGATTATTTGGAGAAGAACGATCGTGAGGCGAAAGACCTCTACCAGGATCTGTTGATTGGCGTGACCGGGTTCTTTCGCGACCCGGCGAGTTTCGAATCGCTGGGCCGGGAGGCGATCCGCTCGGCCATGACGGCCGAGCGCACGCAGGATTTTAGAATCTGGTCGGCGGGTTGTGCGACCGGGCAGGAGGCGTATTCGCTCTACATGCTTGCGGACGAGGTGAAGCGCGAAGTCGGCTTCCCCGGACGAATAATGGTCTTTGCCACCGATGTCTTCAAGCCCTCCATTGATTTCGGCAGCGAGGGCATCTATCGGAGGGAGGATGTGGCGGACCTCGGGGACGACCGGATCGAGCGTTACTTCCAGGAGTTCGATGCCGGAAATTTTAAAATCCGCCCGCATGTCCGGGAGAACATCGTCTTCGCCCGGCATAATTTCCTGACCGACGCCCCGTTTACGAACATGGACATCGTCAGCTGCCGGAACGTCCTGATCTACCTGAAGTCGGACATACAGGAAGCGGCTCTCGGTGCTTTTCTTTTTTCCCTGCGCGCGCGCGGATTTTTATTTTTGGGCAGCAGTGAAAGTCTGGGCAAATGGGAGAGTTCGTTTAAGGTCATTTCCAACCGGGCCAGAATCTACCAAAAGCACGGCGGCCTGGGTGAACTAAAGCGCTGGCCGGACATGCTGCTACCAGCTTCAAAATCCAGGCAAGTGGGTGCCCCGGCGATGGGCGCCTCGGTGACGATCAACCGCGACTTGCTCAACGCCTACGACTCGCTGCTGGGTCGCTTCGCCCCCTGCGGATTTCTAATCAATGGGGACCGCGAGGTGCTGCACTACTTCGGGGATGCGGCGGATTTTTGTATTCATGTCTTCGGCCGCGTGAACCCGGACTTGACCGAGCAGTTGGACAAACCTCTGCGACTGGCGGTCACGACCATGGTGCATAAGACCCAGCGGAAAAACGAGCGGGCCGTGTCGCGGGGTATCCGCTGCAATGCCCGCAATGGAGCCTGCCTGGTGGACGTCGTCGTCGAACCCCTGAGAGACCGGCACGGAGAAGTCCGTAATTTCCTGGTCGAAATCCACCGCCGCGAAATGGAAAACACTGCCGCGCTGCCGACCGCTGAAGAAGGCGGGGCGGCTGGCGGGAAGGACGCGCCGCCTGCCCTGGAGCAGGTCGAGCTGCTGGAAGCGGAACTCAAGCTGGCGCACGAACAATTGGAAGCTGCCAACGAGGAGCTCCACGTCTCGAATAATGAACTGCAAACCCTCAACGAGGAGTTGCAGACCATGAACGAGGAACTGCAAAGCACGAACGAGGAACTTTACTCGCTGAATGAGGAGTTGACCACGCTCAATGCCGAATACGAGCGGAAAAACCACGAGCTCGTGCAGGTCAACGCCTCACACGAAAACCTGCTGGAGAGCATCGAGGATGGTGTGCTGGATGTGGACAAGGAGATGCGTATCCGGCGTTTCAATACCGCGATCAAGAGTGCTTTTTCCCTGAAGTCGATCGATGTGGGGCGCCCGCTCCACGATATCGCTTATAAGATGGAGGACAGCGATTCCCTGCTGGACGACGTGCGCTCGGTCTTGGAGGCCGGTAAGCGTATCGAAGGGGAGACGACTTTAAAGGACGGGCGTCGCTACATGAAGCGCATCGCCGCTTGCCTCGACGAGGCTGGGAAGGTGGACGGCGCTTTATTGACCTATACGGATGTGACACAGATCAGGCGCATGGAAAAGCGCTTCATGTTCGCCTTGCAGACGGCGAAGCTCTCCTGGTGGGACTGGGATCTCTCCGCAGATCTGCTCGATGTCACCTCGGGCGGCGATTGCTTGTTGGGGGAGGGTTGCCTGAATGTGCCACTGGGACGCAGCGGCTGGCTGGAACTCGTGCATCCGGACGACCGGGAAGAAGTGCGCCGCACGCTCGACGACTGCCTGGCGGGGCGGACCGGGGAGTGGAGCTGCGAGCACCGCTTCCGCACCGACGCGGAGGAATGGCTCTGGGTGCGTAACCAGGGCATTGTCACGCGCCGCGACGATAATGGCGAGCCACTCGAAATGATGGGCACGACCCAGGATGTGGACGCGTCGAAGCGGATGCTGGTCGAGGCTCAAAACCAGCAGGCCATACTCGCGGCGGCGGGTGAGATTTCCAAAGTCGGCACCTGGGATTACGATTTGGAAAAGCACGAGCTTTTCTGCTCCGACCAGACGCGCGAAATCCTCGAGGTGGACGAGCACTTCCTGCCTACGCCGGAAAATTTCTTTAAGTTGGTGCACGCGGAGGACCTTGAGCGTTTGCAGACAGTTTTTGAGCGGGCGATCACCGAGGGCAGGCCCTACGACTTGCAGCTCCGCTTTCGTTCGCCGCAGGGTCGCGAATTGCTCTGCCGTTCAGCCGCCCGTGTCCGCTATGATGAAACGGGCCGGGTCGCCCGCATCGTGGGGATTTTCCAGGACATCACCGAACTGACCCGGCTCCAGCAAGAGTTGGAGGCCTTCTTTAATCTATCGCCGGACTTCCAGGCGACGCTCGCCATGGACGGTTCCTTCAAGTTCTGCAGCCCCTCCTGGGAACGGGAGCTGGGCTATTCCAAGGACGAGATTTTTTCCATGCATGTGAGCGATCTAGTCCACGAGGCGGACCGTCCGGCCTTTCGCAAAACCTGGGATAAAGTCGCGGCTGGCGCGACCGTGACGAACTACGAGACCCGCGTCATTACGAAACCCGGCGCCCAGCCGGCCTGTGGCACGGATCAACCATGGATATCGTGGAGTTTTTCGTGTGAGCCTAAACTCGCCATGGTGTTTGTTTCGGCGCGCGGTGTCACCGCCCAGAAGGAGGCGGAGAAAGCCTTGCAGGAAGCTCGCCTGAGGGCCGAGGAGGCCAGCCGGGCCAAGTCGGACTTCCTCGCCGTGATGAGCCACGAACTGCGCACCCCGCTCAACCCGATCCTGGGTTTTGCCGACATGTTGATCGACGAGGTCCAGACCGAGGAACACAAGGATATCCTCAATATGATCGTCGAAAGCGGGGACCACATGCTTTCATTGATCAATGAAATTCTCAATTACAGTAAGATCGACGCCGGGAAAACGAAGCTGGAGCCGGCTGAATTTTCTCTGACCGATTTCGTCGAACAAAAAATCCACCTGATGTCCGGCCTGATCAAGGAGGCGCCGATAACGTTGAGCAGCTCGATCGACTGGGGGCCTGTCGACGAAAGCCGTAGCCCCGTCCTGATTGGTGATATCGGCATGCTACGCCAAGTTTGCCGGAACCTGATCGCCAACGCCATCAAGTTCACCAAGCAGGGGAGGGTTGATTTCGATGTTACCCTGCAATCGCTTGAAGGGGAGCGGGCCGTTATGCGCTTTGATATCAAGGACAGCGGCATCGGGATCGCGCAAAAAGACCTCTCCAAGTTGTTCACGCCGTTTACCCAGGTTCAGGCTGGCATGACGCGCGAATACGGCGGGACCGGACTCGGGCTCGCCATCTGCAAAAGGCTGGTGGAACTCATGGACGGGACTATCTCGGTCGAAAGCAAGGAGGGCGAGGGCTCGACCTTTTCCTTCACGCTGCCGCTTGTTCTTCGTTACCGCGAAACGAGCACCAAAAGCGCTGATGAGCCGAGCCGACCCCGTGCAGGTGCCGCCGGCGGGAATTTACGCGGTAATGTTTTGCTGGTCGAAGATAACGAATCGAACGCCTATTACATCAAGAAACTGGTCGAAGTTTGTGGGGCGACGGTGGAGTGCGTGGCAGCAGGCGAGTCGGCGCTGCAGCAATTGCGGGAGCGTGACTTCGATTTGCTCCTGCTCGATCTGCACATGCCGGGCATCGGTGGCCTGGAAACCTTGAGGCGGATACGATCGTCCGCTAACAATCGCATCAAGGAACTACCCGTCTTTATCCTGACGGCGGACGTCTCGGCCGAGACGGAGCGGGAATGTCAGAAGAACGGCTCGGATGGCTTCTTGGCCAAGCCGATTCGCCCGCATGATCTCCAGGCAATCTTGGAGCATTACCTGGCAGGCACCTGACAGTTATCGCCTTGGCGGAATCTGTTGCCTGGGCGCGTCCCCCTTGTCTTTTTGGTTCACTCGGAAGTCAAAAGGGCAAAAAAAATCCCCGGGAAGTCCCGGGGATTTTGAAAAAATGAATGGTCTCAGCATTTACGCCAGCGCGGCGCGTTCTGCAGAGAAGGACTCGCCTTTCTTGTCACCGTCGCAGCCACCGCAGCTTGCGGCGAGGAGCGAGGAGGCGCCTGCACTGAGGCAGGATTTGCCGCTTTTGTCCTTATCGCCGCCGCCACAGGCGAGCAGCTCGCTGTTAGTGGAAAGACTGCAGCTGCCGGACTTATCCTTGTCGCCGCCGCCACAGCTTTTTGCCATCGCGCTGCTGCCGGGTTGAGCTTCCGACTTGCCGCTTTTGTCTTTGTCGCCGCAACCACCGCAGCTAGCGGCAAGGAGATTGTCGCTGACCGCAAGACCGCAGCTGCCAGACTTATCTTTGTCACCATCGCCACAGCTTTTCGCAATCACGCTGCTGCTGGGTTGGGCTTCCGACTTGCCGGATTTGTCTTTATCGCCAGCACCGCAGCAGTTGGGACCAGCATAGGCGAGCGACGCGGTGAGCGCGAGAATTGAGAGAAGAAGTAGTTTTTTCATAGGTTTTATCTTTGGTTTGATTGGTTGGTTTAACTTCGGACTATGACAGACAAGTCAAATTCGGCTAGGTTGCAAGTGACTACGAGTTTTTTTTGGTCACCGCGCAACCTGGCAGGTTTTGGACTGGTATGGCATAGCTAGAGTGAGGAGCCCCGTGTGAGAGTTTTATTCCTCGACCCGGTGGATTCTTTGCACAAATTTTGTCAATTTACGGCACAACACCTCTGGATCCACCGACGACACTTGAAAACGCCCCCTGCAACCGAACGAAAAACCGCCCTGGAGTGGTTGGCCCGCGACTATCCGGACAGCCCCAAGAAACGCTTGAAGGAGTGGTTTGCGCATGGGCGGGTGCAGCTCGACGACCAGCCGCTGATCAAGCCGCACCTGCGGCTGGAAGATCCGGGCGAGCGTTTGCGCATGGGCGAGCCAGTGGCGAAAGTCTTTTTCAAGCGCATGCCGACGCGCATCCACGCCCAGGTCAATTTACTCTATATCGATAGCTCGCTGGCGATTGTGAACAAGGGGCCGGGCTTGCTTTCGGTGCCGCTGCCGGGCAAGGCGCAGCCCTCGGCCCTGAGCCTACTAGAGGCTTACTTGCAGGGCAAAGGTGCCGGCGAACTCGACCGCAACCGCGTCAACCGTAAAGGGCTCACGCCCTTGCCGGTGCACCGGATCGACCAATATACCAGCGGCTTGCTGTGTTTCGCTATGAGCCCGGAGGCGCGGGAACACCTGGTGCAGCAGGTGCGGGAGCACAGTTTTATCCGTGAGTATCTGGCACTGGGCGACGGTGAGCTGTCGCAGCGGCGCGGGACCTGGCGCAGCTGGTTCAAGCTCGATGATGCGGGGATGGAGCAAAGCGTTTACGACGAACCAGTGCCAGGCACCACCGCGGCGATCAGCCACTTCGAAGTGCTGGACACCATTGCCTGGCCGACCGGGCGGGGGGCGCACCATACCATCTCGCGCCTGCGGCTGCGGCTCGAAACCGGGCTCAAACACCAGCTGCGGATCCATGCGGCGCGCGCCGGCGTGCCGCTGCTCGGCGACCGTTTTTATCATCCCGACTTCAAAAAAGCCGCCGCCGAGAATGTCGTCGGCCCGCCCTACGGCTGCAAGCGACAGGCGCTGCATGCCTCCAGTATCGGCTTTATTCATCCCGAAACCGGTCAAACCAAGCGCTTCAGCTGTAAATTTCCCCGCGATTTGGCGGAGCTGGAGCAGCAGCTGCGCGCGAAGGCATGAGGTAGGAGACCAGGCGGGTTTTCGGTAGTCGGGCTGATGCATCCTGGCATTGATACACAAGTCTGACTTTCGCAAAAAAACGGCGAAGAAAGCGGCGTTTCATGTAGGGGCTTTCCTGTGGGAAGCCCGCGAAGGTTCGGGAGCGCCTTCGCGCGTCCGGTGCGGTTCGCAAGGTTCGCGGGTGCCGCAAGCGGACACCCCTACGGAAGAGAGCGCAGCTTTGTAGGGGCTTTCCTGTGGGAAGCCCGCGAAGGTTCGAGAGCGCCTTCGCGCGTCCGGTGCGGTTTGCAAGGTTCGCGGGTGCCGCAAGCGGACACCCCTACGGAAGAGAGCGCAGCTTTGTAGGGGCTTTCCTGTGGGAAGCCCGCG
>PXBU01000166.1 GCA_003566795.1 Puniceicoccaceae bacterium
CAAAATATTCCACGTAGCGGAACGGGGAACCCGTTTCGAAACACGCTTTGTTGAACGAAGCCGCTGCGCGGCAATTGGTTTGGTGAGTGTAAAATTTGTGGGTTTAAAAATGGTCGCCAGCCGTCAGGCTGACGACCCTATGTCTAATAAAAAAAGCTAAAACCAAGTCAGTATAACACGCATGCCCATGCGTCAATGCTTCGCTTTGCGGAGTATTTGGAGTTGCAGGACTTCCGGCAGACGACGTCTGCGAACTATTACCGCGCGATCAGCCTGATTGCCCGGCACTTTGACCGGGATCCGGCGCAGTTATCGGAGGAGGATCTGCGCAGCTATTTCGTGCATGTGCGTAGTGTGTTGAACTGGGCACCGAAGAGTTGCCGCCAGCATCTGGCAGCGATGAAGCACTTTTATCGGGGGATGCTGAGCCTGGGCTTTGAGAGTCTGGACCAGATCAAGGCGCGTGACCGCGAGACGCTACCGACGGTGCTGACGCCGAAGGAGGTTGCGCGGGTTCTCTCGGCGGTGCCGCTGTTGCGCTACCGTGTGCCTCTGCTGCTGATCTACGCCTGCGGCCTGCGGGTGCGCGAGTGCGTGAACCTGACGGTCAATCACATCGACGGACCGGGCAACCGCCTGTTCATCTGCGACGGCAAGGGCGGGAAGGACCGCTACACGATTCTGGCGACTCCCGTGTATGATGAGCTCAGGCGCTACTGGAGCTTCCATAAGAACCGCAGGTTCGTCTTCCCCGCCGTGGGGCGGGGGCTGCGTGACTCAAAAGGCGCGGCAGCGCACATGGCGATTGCCACCGAGCCGATGGACACGAACAGCCTGCGCACCCACCTGCGCAAAGCGGCGCAAAGGGTGGGCGTGACGAAAAAGGTGACCTGCCACATCCTGCGGCACAGCTTCGCCACCCACCTGGCGGCAGCGGGCGTGCCGCTGCATCAGATCCAGGCCTACCTGGGCCACGAGCATATCGAGACGACGACGGTTTACACCCACCTGACCCCGATCAGCCACGTCGAGGCGATCGGCTACATTAATGACCTGATCGCCCCGATCCTCAAACGCTAAGTGACCGCAGGCGGACAGTCCGACTGCCCGCACGCGCCACCCGCTGCCACACCGACCGTGGCAGCAGTCATCGAACGCTTCGCTCCCGAGTATTGGGAGCGCTATCGCGGTCGTATCCGTGTGGATGAGCGGCGGGCCCTGCAAGCCATCCTCCAGTGCCGGACTCCGGCACTGGGCGGGCACCGCTATGCCTGCGCCTGCGGCCACGAGCACCACGCCTTCCACAGTTGCAACCACCGGCTGTGTCCGCGCTGCGGCAGCGCGGACACACAGACCTGGGTGGAACGGCAGCTCGGGCGGCTGCTGCCGGTGCCGTATTACATGGTCACCTTCACGCTCCCGTCCGAACTGCGTGCGGTCTTGCGTGGCAGCCGCAGAGCGATGGAGCGGTTCATGCGCTGCAGCGCCCAGGCGCTCAGCGAGCTGCTGGCCGACCCCAGGCGCTGCGGCTTTACCCGCAGCGGCTTCTTCGGCGTTTACCAAAGCTGGCGGCAGGACATGCACTTCCACCCTCATGTGCACTACATCGTGCCCGCTGCCGGACTCGACGCCAAGTGGAAGCTCAAGCGCCCGCAAGACCCGAAGTTCCTCCTCCATGCCAAGCCCCTGGCTCTGCGGCTGCGCACCCTGTTCAGCAACCAGCTCTTCGATGCCGGACTGATCGACCAGCCGCTCTTCTGGAAGCTGGTCAAAATGGACTGGAACGCATCGGTTGACCGCGCGGGCAGCGGAGCGAACGCGGTCAAATACCTCGGCCAATACGTCCGCCGCAGCGTCATCTCCGACGGACGCATCCTCGCCATCGAAGGCGGCAAGGTTCGCATCCGTGTCAAGAACCGCGATACCGGACACTACGAGACCCGGCTGATTGACGGGGGGGAGTTTGTGCGCCGCTTCCTCCAGCACGCCCTGCCACCGCGCTTCCACCGCGTGCGCTACCGGGGCTTCCTCCATGCGCGCGGCAAGCCCGCCCTGCAGTGGCTGCAACTGCTGCTCGACGCGCGACTGCGCCCGCAGGCAGCCAACACCCCGAGCGCACCAGCCGAACCGATCTGTCCGCGCTGCGGCGCGGCCATGCACCGCGTCCGGCGCATGCCGCGCGCCCCGCCAGCTGAACGCAACCATCACTTCTTCCTCTCCGTGGCCGCATGAGGATCGAAGCAAAATCGCCACCACCTCACAGAAAGCCGCTCCCACCAGCGCGGACCCGTGCTGCCGTGCGCCCAACCGAAAAAATGCCACACTTCGAGGCCCGCAAGCCTGCTATCCAACCGGTTTGGACGCATCCGCCAGCCAGGCCGAATAAGAAAAAGCCCCAGTGCTCAGGCAAATCAGAACCCGCTGTCCGCTCGCGACTCCAGACCGGGAAAAAGAAAACGCATTAAGGGCAAATCGGAGCCAACAGGCGCTCCGCGGCTTGTTCAACCAACGTTCTAGTCCGAGCTTCGTGCCTCAGCTCGGCAAGAACGGTTATTGTTCTGCCTTTTGAGTCGTTCATTGGGCATAAAACCGCTGCTTGCTATGTGGCTCTCCGAATGCCGCATTCACTTCTTTTCTATTCGCAGTCATTTGTAGACTGATGTCGCCCAAAGCGATAGATTCGATTCCTTGTCTTCCTGCCATAAGATTTATTGCAACCAGCTTGGAATCTTTATCTACGACAACAGTAAAAGAGTCGTGCATAAATATTTGAAAATCTCCGTATATTCTTTCGTGGTCAGGAGCTGTAGGATGGATGAAAGCCCTGTAATACGATGCATCGCGAATGAATCTTAGTTCTCTTATATTCTCTTTCAGATAGTTGATGTCGCTCTCACGACTAAGCTCAATCGTGCCCGAATCTGGACCAATCTGAATCGCTATTCTTTTTACTTCCGAGCAGCCTTGAAGCTTAGAGAGCGTCCAATAAAATCTTAAAGCCGTAATTTTCGTAAGTATTGTAAGCCCTGAATATCAGTATTTTAAACTGTACCTGGCGCTCAAAGTCTGTTTTAGACTTGGGATGCGAGAAAA
>PXBU01000134.1 GCA_003566795.1 Puniceicoccaceae bacterium
CAGGATAGAGATAATGAAAAAAGAACTACAAGTAGAGGAAATAAGATTACAAGTATTAAGAAATGAATTCAATGCCTAAAGACAAAACAATCAAATGTATTACCTGTGAGGATGAATTCGTATTCGAGGCAGGGGAGCAGGAATACTTCAAATCAATCAAGAAAGACAAATTTACAGGCAAAGAACTACCAGACGGTATGCCAGAGCCAAAAAGATGTCCAACTTGCAGAGCAGCCAAAAAAGCAATTAGAGAAAAATACTTTTCAAAACAATGAAAAAAGAAAAGATATACAAAATAAAACCGTATCATAAGAATGCGAAAAAGCATCCTGCGAAACAGATAGAGCAGATAGCTAATTCAATTAAAGAATTCGGATTCAACCAACCAATAGTAATCGATAAGAACAACGTAATAATCGTAGGCCATGGGAGATTCGAGGCGGCTAAAGCACTAGGAATGGGAGAGGTACCAGTAATAAAAGTTAACCTAACCGAGGATCAAGCCAAAGCATACCGATTAGCAGACAATAAACTAAACGAAAGCAGTTGGGATATGGAGCTAGTGATATCAGAACTCAAAGAACTAGATCCAGGGATGGTAGATCTTACAGGATTCAGTAAGGATCTAACCCTGGACAGAAATGACAAAGAGGATGATGCACCAGCTCTCCCAGAGATAGCCAAAACTAAAAGAGGAGATATAGTAGAGCTCGGAAGGCATAAAATAATCTGCGGAGATGCAACCAAGGCCGGAACCTATGAGAAACTCCTCGGAGGAGTAAAGGCAGATATGGTATTCACGGATCCGCCATACAACGTAAACTATTCAGGAGCAGGAAAAAAAACCACCAGGACAATACTCAACGATAGCATGGGCTCGGAAAGTTTCGTACAATTCCTAACAGACTGCTTCCAGGCCATGGGAGGATATATAAAGCAAGAGGCCGGATGCTATATCTTCCATAGCCACAAGACAGTAGTAGAATTCAAGACAGCATTAGTGACAGCAGGATACAATATAGACACGCAGATCGTATGGAACAAACCCTCGGCAGAACTAGGAATGAATGACTACCGAACCAAGCACGAACTGATATTCTATTGTAGCAAAGGACAAAAGAAAAACTTTTACGGAGATAGAACAGGAACAACCGTCTGGAAAGTGCCAGAGAATGAAAAGAAAGCCCTGGACTGGTTTCTCAAAACCCAGGAGAACCTAGAACACGGTGGTAGTTCGGTATGGACAATGAAAAGAGATCCAACCAAGGACTACGTACATCCAACCCAGAAACCAGTAGAGCTGACTACAATAGGAATGTTCAAATCATTCAAGCAGGAGGACATAATCCTAGATCCGTTCGTAGGTTCAGGAACAACCCTGATCGCAGCAGAGAAAACCAACCGAACAGCATATGTCATAGAGTTAGATGAAAAGTTCGTAGACGTAACCATTCAAAGATACCTGGACTACACAGGAAATGATGAAATAAAGATCAACGGCAAAAAAAAGAAATGGAAACATGTCTGGCCATTTGAAACTAAAAACAACCAAAGCTGATATGAAAATAAAAACAGATTTCATAGAAAAAGAAGGATCGCAATTCAAGGTAGCAATATACAAAAACTCTGTGATCAAGGTAGCCAAAACAAAAGAGATGGCAGAAAAGATAGATTACATCGTAGAGGCACACAACACATTATCAGAGATATCCAAAAGCATAACCCCTGCAAGAAAGTTCGGAGCATACGGAATAGTAGTACCAAGAGTCAAGGGAAAGCTAGTAAAAGAAATGCCAGAGGAAGAACAAAAGCAATACGTTGAAAGAGCCAAGCAAGAAAGAGAACCATTCATGAGAAAAGGATACCGAGTAGGAGATGTAAACCCACAGAACATAATCTACAACAAGCAACAGGACAGGGTATACTTAATAGATCTAGGCAGCGTGAGGCCAATATGAAAATAGTAATAATAATTTATTTGAATAAATATAATATATAACTATAACAATTAATTAACCAATAAAACTATGAATAAAGAAAAAGAGTGCTGTAAAGATGCAATAGAAGAAGAATATGCAAGTATGGCTAAATCCATAAGACAGCAACACTTCTACATACTTAACTATCTTCTTAATAAGAACTCTCACTCACTAAAAAATGGAGGAATAGATGGAAAAGGTCTTATGAAAGATATAGAAGAGTTTGAACAATACTTATGTGATTTTTAACCCTTAAACAATAACTAACTATGGAAAATCTAAAAGTAAGGATTAAAAAAATAGAAAAAGAAGTAATGAAAGATGTAACTCTTGATGTTTATCTCGGTGGATTAGAAATGGCTTATAGGAAAGGATTTGAGGATGCGATTAACGATTTTGGTGACAAAGATATAAAGAAAAGAATATCTGTAGAAGATATGAAAGAAATTATGGATAGTGCGTGCAAAAAAACAAGAAAAGAGTTTTACAAAGAATTATTAAAACCCTTAACCAATAACATTTAATAACATTTAATAACTAATAATAAGTAATAATAAATAAAAATATGAAATACCAACTAAAAAACAAAACAATAGAACTAACAGACGAAGAAGTAAAAGAGATTACAGAACTATCTCAAAAGAAAGTTATAGAAATTAAAAACATAGATGGAGAAGTAATTTATAAATCTACAAAACAAACTATTAAAGAAGCATTGGAAGAAGCTGTTAAAGAGGGAGCAGACCTTACTGAAGTAAACCTTTATAAAGCAAACCTTTATGAAGCAAACCTTTCTAGAGCAAACCTTTCTAGAGCAAACCTTTATGAAGCAAACCTTTCTAGAGCAAACCTTTCTAGAGCATACCTTCGTGGAGCAGACCTTTATAAAGCAAACCTTTGTGAAACAAACCTTACTGAAGCAAACCTTTCTAGAGCAGACATTTATGAAGCAAACCTTTCTGAAGCAAACCTTTCTGAAGCAAACCTTTCTGAAGCAGAAATGCACAATGTAAAATTCTATGGAAAAGGTGGAACAACAAGGATTAAAAAATCTCAATTAAACGACTTCTTAAAAGCAATCGGAGTAATAATGGAGGACTAA
>PXBU01000322.1 GCA_003566795.1 Puniceicoccaceae bacterium
CAGGGAATTTCACCCTCAGGACTCAGACTGCGTTATCCCCGAGTAAGGGATATTCCGCCACCGAAAACTATTAGAAACATACTCGATTATTTACTTAAGGAAGAGAAGGGCTTATAGAATAAACTAAATATATACATCAATAAACCGAGTAAGGGGGACAATCAAAATACTATTAAACAAATAATACTAACCCTTCTCTTCATTAAGTAAGCAAAAAGGAAAGCTAATTTATATTAAAATAGGAGGTGATAACATAGAATTATTCAATACTTTCCTTTTTGCTGTAAAAATAAAGTTTTATTTCTTTATCTTTATAATACTATTATATATCATTTTTATTAAAAAGTCTAATTTAGATAGTTACTTTTATTAGATTTTGTTATTATACTATATCTTAATAAAAATGTCAAAATTATATTTGTAATATTTACAGGAGAAAGAAAATACTTAACTAATCGATGCGGCCATGGAAGCCTCTGGGCCGCATCCCGGCACAATCACCGCCAGCAACTAACCTATATTATTTTTTTCTTTCTCCTGTGGACAAAATAAAAACAGGCTTTCGCCCGTTTATATTTCTTTATTAGTCATGATATTTGTCTTGAATTTCTTCACTAATCTGCTCTGCAGTTCCAGACGCATAGAATAACCAGTATTCTACAGTCTTTAAGAATTTTACATAGGTGCTAGGAACTGGAAGAAATTCTAAAATCAAAATTGCTATTCCAAGAAAAGGAATAAGAGTATTTGTTAGAATATTGCCAATTTCCTTTAAAATAAGTAAAAGTCTCTTTTTGAATTTTTCAAACATATTGTTTACCTCCTTCTATAAGTCTTTAGTAAAAGATTTATAAATTTGTAATTGACCAACAGCCACTACAGAGTCTTTGCCTTCTGAATTTGTCATCTTTAGCTCATGTCTATATTTTCCGTGTAACTGGTCTGTATCTATATCATTTAAAAGGACTTGATAGGTATTGTCTTGAATCAGTATACCGCCCGTGCTAACTCTTTTAGTCATTACGATTATAGGCTCAGCTGAAAGTCTAACTGCAACCCATACAGCTTCAGATCCTTCTAAATCTACTGCTTGATTGTTTTCATCTAATATTGTGAAATTGATTTGTTTATCTTCTGCTGCAAACAAATCAAAGTCTTGATTAATTCTTGCCATCTTTTATCACCTGACCTATCAACTCAATGATATATTTTGCTTCTGCGCCAGAGACCAATTCAATAACTTGCTCTCCGTCTAAGTCATAGAATAGTCTATAACTTCCATCTAATTCTTCTAAATATTTTATTTGACCATAATTTTCTATTGTTATATTTTCTAAACCTTGAAGTTCAAAATAGGGTTGGAATAATCCTATAAGCTCTTCAAAGCTTCTTAATTCACCAAACAAGGTAATTTCGCTATAGTCTCTAAATAAAGGTACTAATCTATTAAATAGCGTTTTGTTAAACTCCATTCTATTAAACATTATTTTTGTGTATTTTTGTCAATTCTACGTAGAATATTCTCTACTGAACCAACATCAATTTCCCCATCATAATATTTCACAAATGTTTGTCTAATTTCTTCAACGCTATTAGGTGCAATATATTCTCCAATTGAGTCAAAGTTTGTTTCAAGATTTGGTCCGCCTTCATTAACAATATCATTTGGATTAGAATTAACTGTTCCAACAAAACCTTCAGTGCAAGTATCATCAATCCAAAATCTACCTTTAGACATATGAAGTCTTGCATGATGTTCAGGACAACTCATTGCACTTATTCTAAATGAACCCATAAATCCTCTAACATTTAAAGTTGTTGGTCTTTCACACAGATCACCTGGAAAAATAAATCTTGCGTCGATTTTGTATGGGTCATTTTCTCAATACGAAATTGAAATACTTTCAACAATAGTGGCGTTTGATTCAGGCTTTAATGCTACATCATTTATAATAATACATCTATCCATTGCTCCATCAAAGTTTTGAATATTTTGGATTTGACAATTCCTTACAATTGTCCCTTGTTGTACATTCATATCTCCCTCTAAGGTTAAGTTTTCGAATATAGATATGAATGTTGGTTGACCTGTGAATATTATTTGTTCAAATCCCGTTAGTCCTTTAAAACTATAATGCTTTCCTTGAATTGGCTCAGTTATAACTACATAGTCTTCAATTATAAAGTTTCTTATATCTCATTTTAATGCAATCTGAAGTGCATCATGGAAATTGTTGACTGGTGCAGCATGTGTTCCAACTGGATACTCTGATCCTGTATTGTTGCTTGAACTACTAATAAATATTCTATCTCCGTATTCAATGGTTTGTAATGTACTATCTAATGTTTCATGAGCAGCCGGCAATCCGGTTAAGTCTACATTTGTTCCATTTGACTCATCTAATACTGCTGTGTAAGGTAAACCTGAAACATTTATTTTACCGTCTGTGTTACTATTTAAAATATGTAGACTACCAGACTCAAAGCCAATATCTACTGTTTTTGTTGGAGAATTTATTTCCTTTATTCGTAAAGCTCCCATATAACCCATAACATTTATACTCATACTTGCTTCTTCATTTGGACAACCACAAAGTGTTGCTGGTGTCATATCATTTGTTAGAGTATATGAATCTATAATAGTAACAAAAGAGTTATTTTTTATCATAAATTCGCCCATAAAAGCTGAATTTTTTACTTTTCCTTCTAGGTTTATAACGCCATCTGTAAAGGTGCAGTTTTCAAATTCTAATCCTGAGCTTTGTTCTCCAATATCTCCTGAAATTATAATTCCATGAACTTCTGCATCTGTAACAATTGATCCGTTTAAATGAACCGATGCGGCTCCAGAACCTTTCTCAATGTAGAAATCATTCAAATCTTCATGTAAATCAATATGTCCTATCAACCTAAATCTATTGATAGCCAACTTCATTCTAAGTATTTGAGCATCTATAGCATTATTAACAGGAAACGCTGATGTTCCAAAAGGATAATCATTTCCACTTTCTGTTGCATTTGTGTTTATATAAATAATACCACCGTATTCAAGCTTCTGTTCCATTTCACTCTTAATAAC
>PXBU01000214.1 GCA_003566795.1 Puniceicoccaceae bacterium
CCTACATGGCCCGCGAGGTGCTGCCCCATGTGCCGGATGCCTGGGTGGACTACAGCAAGACCAAGGTGGGTTATGAAATTCCCATCAACCGGCATTTCTATGTCTATAAGCCACCGCGCCCCCTCGACCAGATCGAGCAAGAGATTACCGAACTGGAAGGGGAGATTGCCGGGTTGTTGAAGGGGTTGGTGGGATGACAACAGTGGCTGAGAAAGCTCGTAGCGCATATGGCAAGTTGCCAGAAAACTGGACTAGCCGACGCCTTCGTTTCGACGTTCGCCTGAACCCAAAAAAGTCCGCGCTCGATATGAAAGCCGACGAACTGGTTTCATTTATCCCTATGGATGCCGTTGGTGAGCATGGTGGCTTGAGGCTCGACGAGAACCGTGAACTAGCAGATGTCTACGAGGGATACACATATTTCGAGGATGGAGATCTTTGCATAGCCAAGATCACGCCATGCTTTGAGAATGGGAAAGGCGCCCTTGCCGAAGGATTGACTAACGGAGTGGGATTTGGCACCACGGAGCTGCATGTTGTCAGGCCGGGCCCAGGTATTGATCGGCGTTTCCTGTTCTACATATCCATTGCCGATGATTTTCGTAAAATTGGCGAATCAGAGATGTATGGGGCCGGGGGGCAAAAGCGGATAGATGAAGGCTTTATCAAAGACTGGATGCCCCCGCTCCCACCCCTCGAAACCCAGCGCCGCATCGCGCAGTTTCTGGATGAAAAGACCGCCCGCATCGACGGCCTGATCGAGAAAAAGCGCGCTTTGCTGGACCGGCTGGCGGAAAAGCGTCAGGCCCTGATCGCCCGCGCCGTCACCAAGGGCCTCAACCCCGGCGCCCCCATGAAACCCTCCGGCATCGACTGGCTGGGGGATATTCCGGTGCATTGGGAGGTTCGCGGCTTAACAAAATGCACTACTCGGGTTGATTATCGTGGAGCTACGCCAACTAAATCAGCTGAGGGAGTATTTCTTGTCACTGCTCGAAATATAAAAAACGGACAGATCGACTACGAGGCGTCGCGGGAGTTTATCCCGGAGGAAGAATATGCTCATGTAATGCGCCGGGGAAAGCCGAAAGTCGGTGAGGTTCTATTTACTACTGAAGCCCCTCTGGGAGAGGTGGCTCGAGTGGATAATGAAGACATAGCTCTTGCACAGAGAATTATTAAGTTCTCATCCTCGATTGAACAGCTAACAAATGACTATCTCGCTTATTGGATGTACTCAGGCGCGTTTCAAAGAGATGTTCTTAGCCGTGCAACCGGCTCTACGGCTCTTGGCATCAAGGCGAGCAAAATCGTTGAGTTAAAATGTCTGCTCCCTCCAGAAATAGAGCAAAAAAGGATCTCTGAGTTATTGGATGCAGATGCTGAGAAGCGTAATGACGTCATACAGAAGATCGGTAAATCAATAGCGTTCCTTGATGAGTACCGTAGTGCCGTTATCACCGCTGCCGTCACCGGCCAAATTGGAGGGCTGCAATGACGTTGGCAGCCTCCACCTATTTCGAGCACCTGAAGGCATATGTCAATAATCGATATGTAATGCATGATGGCTTGGGTGGTGAAGTCATTCTGAAAGAAAAATACTTCCCACCCACCGGGACCCGAGCAAAAACAAGGAAAATACAGCTTTTGTTGCCAGGCCCTGGTTTAGCCTTCAAACTGGATCACGATCAAGTAGAGTTGCAGCGAAAAAAGAGTAAGCCACCCCTTTTTCACTTCCTCGACGATACCGCCAAACCGTGGTCGAAGCGCTGCGATTTCGTCATTTTCTACGTCGGGGGCAAAAAGTTCTACGCCGACTGCATCGAGTTCAAGTCCAAGAGCCTGACCGCCGAGAAAATCGTGCCGCAGCTCAAGGCAGGAGCCTGCTGGGTCCACAGCCTCAAGCGCACCATCGAGCATTACACCGGTGACAAGCGCAAGATCTATCTGCGCAAGTTTGTTTTCGCCGAGAACGACAACCCGGGTGCCTATCTGGAGCCCAACCGGCAGCTGCGCGCCGACCCATCCATACGCTATTACCATTTTGATGAGGTGCATGGCCAGGCGCTGGCCGACTTGCAGAATACCTCGGTTCAGGAGATTTGATTCATGGCTGGCCATTCCGAGCTTGCATTTGAAATTGCCATTGAGGCCGGCCTGACCAGTGCAGGCGGCTATGCAAAACGTGATGCGTCGGCCTATGACGAAACACTGGCGCTGTTCCCGGAGGATGTCATCGGTTTCTTGCAGGACAGCCAGGCGGCCAAATGGGGCCAGCTGGAAGCTTTGCTTGGTGACAAGACCCGCGCCACGGTGCTGGACAGCCTGACCAAAGAGCTGGAGATCAAGGGCACCCTGCATGTGCTGCGCTATGGCTTCAAGTGCTATGGCAAGACCTTCCGACTGGCGCACTTCCGCCCCAATTCCGGCATGAACCCGGAGGCGGCCGCCGCTTACGCGGTAAACCGGCTGACGGTCACCCGGCAGGCGGCCTTTACCTCGGTGATGAAGAAGGCCGACGGCAAAAACCGCCGCTGCATTATCGATGTGACCCTGAGCCTGAACGGCTTGCCGGTGGTCACCGCCGAATTGAAAAACCCGCTCACCGGCCAGCGGGCGGCGGATGCGGTCAAGCAATACAAGCAGGACCGTGATGAACGAGACCTGTTGTTTGCCTTCAAGAAACGTGCCCTAGTGCATTTTGCTGTGGACCCGGACGAAGCATGGATGACCACGCGGCTGAAGGGCAAGGACACCGTATTCCTGCCCTTCAATCGCGGGCATGCTCATGGCGCAGGCAATCCGCCGGCGGCGAATAACTGGAAAACCCACTACTTGTGGGATGAGGTGCTGGAGAAGGACAGTCTGATGGATATCCTGCAGCGCTTCATGCACCTGGAGGTGAAGGAACGGCAGGTCAAGACCGACAAGGGTGCGCGCACCGTTCGCAAGGAAACCATGATTTTTCCCCGTTATCACCAGCTCGATGCGGTGCGCAAGCTGGTGGCCCATGCGCAGGCGAATGGGTCTGGGCATAACTATCTGGTGCAGCACTCGGCCGGATCGGGCA